>NZ_CAZEQR010000033.1:0-197308 GCF_964513795.1 Tenacibaculum sediminilitoris
GGGTTCCTGCTACTGCATCTTGTACTAGCGTAGTCAAGGTTTCTTGTGCTGCTACTAATGCGCCTAAATTGATTTGGGTAGTAGCTCCATTTTCGTCCGTATAGTCTAAGTTTACTCCGTCTGCATTTAATGCTAAGGTTGTTAGGGTCTCTGCATTGCCTATCAACGTATTTAAATCCAACACTGTTGCTACTCCGTCTTCATCGGTATAGGTAAGGGTTCCTGCTACTGCATCTTGTACTAGCGTAGTTAAGGTTTCTTGTGCTGCTACTAATGCGCCTAAATTGATTTGGGTAGTAGCTCCATTTTCGTCCGTATAGTCTAAGTTTACTCCGTCTGCATTTAATGCTAAGGTTGTTAAGGTCTCTGCATTGCCTATCAACGTATTTAAATCCAACACTGTTGCTACTCCGTCTTCATCGGTATAGGTAAGGGTTCCTGCTACTGCATCTTGTACTAGCGTAGTCAAGGTTTCTTGTGCTGCTACTAATGCGCCTAAATTGATTTGGGTAGTAGCTCCATTTTCGTCCGTATAGTCTAAGTTTACTCCGTCTGCATTCAAAGCCAAGGTTGTTAAGGTCTCTGCATTGCCTATCAACGTATTTAAATCCAACACTGTTGCTACTCCGTCTTCATCGGTATAGGTAAGGGTTCCTGCTACTGCATCTTGTACTAGCGTGGTCAAGGTTTCTTGTGCTGCTACTAATGCGCCTAAATTGATTTGGGTAGTAGCTCCATTTTCGTCCGTATAGTCTAAGTTTACTCCGTCTGCATTCAATGCTAAGGTTGTTAGGGTCTCTCCTCCAGAAACAATAGCTGCTAATGGGGCACTCACTGTATTTCCTTCAGAATCTGTAATTACTAGGTCTGCACCGACAACTGACAAACTCGTATTTGTTGTATTCTTGTCTACTACAGCTGCGATACTTGCTAAAGGAACTCTTGCTGTATTACCATTCTCTAGGGTGATACTTAAATCTGTTCCTATAACACTGAAGTCTGTAATTATCTGGTTATCTAATACTTGAGCATCATCGATAGTTATTAGTCTGTTCCATTTATTATCCAACCAATAATAGTATCCTGGTGTTAAACCTGAGGTTGTACTTATATTAAATACTGTTAAATAATTAATATTACCACCAGATATTGTAGTATTATCTATTATTGAAGTTAATTCCACTTGAGGAATTAAAAGTCCTCTATTAGAGGATTTAATCTCTAATTGCGCTTGTTCAACAGGCACTGTCGTACCAATTCCTACTTGGGCGAATGATACCATACCTGAAATAAGCATTAAAAAAAGTAATGTTTTTTTCACGATTAATTTGTTTTGGTTAATTAATATTCTCACACAATAAAAACATGACAAAACGCTTAAAATAGCGTTAAGATGTATGTAAGTAAAACTCACTTAACCAAAATAAACATGTAATATAAAACACGTATTCAAAAATTCACAAATAAATATTTTTTACACATTACGCGACATAACAACCTGAAAATATGATACTTAAAATACATTACACGCATATAAATACATAAAAATGAACATCATATTCACGTATAAAATATTATTTAATATCTTTGAAATACGAAATTCATCATTTTAGATACATTTTTAATAAAATTTAGAACTTTATACACTAAAAACTAGAAAATTATATGATTCCTGTTTTTTTTTTTGAAAATGGTAATAAATTTAGCAACAAGAATGTTTTAAATAAATGTTAATATTAATTTTAAATAAATCCTTTTTTTGTATTCATTTTATACTTTCATTGGAGGCTTCTTCCTTATAAATTAAGCTAATTTTTCTCTCTCAAACTATGAAAAAATACATTTATTCTTTTTTGAAAGAAGATATCCCTAGGGGGCATCTTTCTTATAATCCAACTAAAACTTCCTTATATATATTTACAATAGTTTTTTACCTTTTATCATTTTTCCAACCATTCGGCTTAAGTACTCTTGAATCTATTCCTTTAATTATTTTAACCACAGGTTATTCAATTATCTCAGTGCTAGGTTATTCTCTAGCCATTACATTATTCAAACCTTTTTATAGACCAAAATGGACTAGATTTCATGAGTTTTTAACATATAACACTGCATTTATATTTATTTGGGCATACATTAATACCTATAGTTATTTTTGTTTTAATTTTTTGTTTACCCAACAATGGCTTGACCTCAAAAATGAAATTATAATATCAGAAGACTTTTATTTAAAAACGTTATATTATACATTAGGAACTGGGTATTTTATATACATTATTTTACGTATTTACGATATTTCATTTTCCTATTTAAACAAAAATAAATACGATGTCTCGAATAATGAATTGAAAAAAATCTCCTTTTTAAAAAAAACAGCTCCAACTATAACCTTAACTGGGAAAAACAAAAATGAAAGCATTACTATGGATAAAGCTTCTTTTGTATGCATCATAAGCAAGGGACACTATGTTAATATTTATTATTTTTGTAAAAACAGTTTTAACCTAAAACAAGAAATCTTTAGGAATTCATTAAAAAATATTGAGTTGCAATTACTACCATTTTCCTTTGCTTATAGATGTCATAATTCCTTTATCATCAATATTAATTTGCTAAAATCTGTTTATGGAAATTCTTATAAATCATATGCTCGCATTGAGCATTTTCCAAAAAAAATACCAATTTCTCAAAATAAAATTTCTTTCATGAAAAATGTAATAAAAGAGAAAAACAAATCTTGATAATACTAAAATATAGTAATCAAATTTGGTACTGTTTTTTAAGCCTCTTTTTTGGAATCTAATATAATTATACCAATTCTGCATTATGTAAGCCATGGTGATATTATATCCTCTTAATGTTGCAGGAATATGATATATGTTTAAGAGCTTAATCATTGGCGCACCCTCCATTAGAACAAAGTGTAGGCTTCCCAAAAATAGGACAGTTTTAAATTCGAGTTTACTAACTTTATTTTGATGAGTACTACTACAAAATTCGTTGTGAAGCTCTAGCAATAAATGCTGGACTTATCTATTCAGCTCGAGCAGTTTTAGAAACACTTGAAAATTTAAAAAAAGAGGTAGGAGTGCCAAAGTATGTTAGATGTGACAATGTTCTAGAGTTTATCTCTAAAACGTTTAAGAACTGATTTGAAAAGAATTTCATAGAAATCAAATATACCATACCTAGCTAGGTAAACCTATGCAAAATGGCTATATAGAACATTTCAACTGCTTTTTTAGAGAAGGTATATATTATTTAAAATGTCTATCAACTATAAAAGATAAGTGATAACTGGAGAGAAGATTACAATTTTAATCATCCTCATAAATCGTTAGGTAATATATCTCCTAAAGAATTTATCCCAGATTTAGAGATACCCTAAAATAGAGAAGTCTACAAAAGAAGGATGCTTTATTTCAAACGCTCATTTGCTTTATTAGCGTGTGCATAATAGTGGTTATTATTGGTGAGCATGCAGTTTGTGAGATGTAGCCTCTTGTTATAACTTTATAAGATGGCGCCTTACCAGTTATGATTTTAAATTGCTATAAAATAAAATATTTTTTTTCTTTATTCGAGCTTCAAAAATCAAACGTAGCCATAGTTACGTCTTCTTTTCCAAAGGAAGAAGAAAGGAAAAAAGGGTGTTTTATTACGAAAATTTTAATTATAAAGGTATTAGTTAATTTCTAATTTGTTTTTCAACTTTGGTGAAATTGCATCTTTATGTAATAAAACAGATATTGTTTTTAATTTATAGTAAGGAACCGACATATATACATAACCTTGATTTCCTTGATTTTTACCCCAAGAGTTCTTTACTTTAAAATAAGTGTTTCCTTTTTGGTCTTTCACCAAACCTACAATATGCATTAAGTGGTCGTCAGTTGTATTAAAGTTTTCAAACTCACTTTGACGTAAACTTGGCGTAATAGTTCTTTCTCCTACTATTTCAGTCAATGCTTTTTTGTTTTCTGTACTACTCGCAGGAATTACTGCTACTCCGTTTTTTGATGAAAATGTTTTTTCTGAAACATCACAATCTAACTCTACTGTATATCCTTTTTTAATTGCCTCTTCTGTTACTGATACTAATTCATCTAAAGAAACATTATAAAATGCCCCATTTGAAAAATTATCTGGAATGTTTAAAATGAATTGGTCGTATTTTTTTGCATGTTCAAAAGAACTAATTGTTACATAGTTTGAAGGGTCTATTTTTACGTATTCTGCAAAAGATTTTGGTGTGTATTGTTTACCTTCAAAAGTAAACTCCTCTTTATTTTTTCCTAAATAGACATTCAACACACTTTCTACTGATTGCTTCCACTTTGGACTTAATTCTCTTGCTGGGTTTTTAATGTAAGCATCCAACATCGATTTTAACACCGCAATCATTTCAGCGTGATTATGCCTATCTTGTCCAAGATCTAAACCTGTAAAAACCTGCTCAGGTACTAATCCATATTTTTCTACTGAATTAATTACATCGTGCGCCAACCCACCTTCGCTAAATTGTGCTTTTCCTTGGCGGTATAAATAATTATTTGCTTTATCAGAATAGGTGTTACGAACCGTATACATTTCAGATAAATCAATGTTTTTACCTGTTAATCTGATAATTTCCGATTCTAAAAAAGAGGTTGTAGAAAAACTCCAACATGTTCCTGTTCTTCCTTGATTTTTAACTTCAGTATCTTCAATATCTTTTACTGTTGAGAATTGATATTTTTGTGCTGAAGTTGAAGTTATACTTAAAAAAGTGAATGCTGCTCCTAATAGAATTTTTTTCATGTTTAAAACCTTATAATAATATAAGACAGCAATTTACTCTTTTTAAAAGAGTATCAAAACTTGAAAACTGTTAAAAATCTACAATAATTCCTATACGCGGTAGAGCCCTACCAGTAGTACTTTCTATTTCTTCTAGAAAATACCTAGAGTTATCATTAGGGTCTGTTACTCTACCATTTTCATCTTCAAGAGGCAATAAAAATGGTTGTTGCTTAGAACTACTAGCATATATATTCTGTACATCTAAATACAAATTAATCGCTGCTTTTTTTAAGAACCATGTTTTATCTACACGTATATCTAATTGTGTGTATGTATCTAATCTTTTTGTATTGAGTTTGGAGTAATCTAAAATTCCTCCGTTTTGCACATCATAATTATCTTTTAAAGAAGATGCTTCTAAATCGTATGGTGTGTATGGTTTTCCTCCAACTAATCGAAATTTTGTTCCTATTTCCCAGTTTTTATTTAGTTTTTTTCCTGCTGTAATTGTTAGTAAATGTTTATTATCCCATGTTGAAGGAATATACCTTCCTTGTGAATTTTTAAATTCACTTCTTACAAAAGTATACGACGCAATTCCGTACAACCCACTATATGATTTTTTCTGAGCTAATAATTCAAACCCATATGCTCTACCTTCAGATATTGAACTAACAGCTTCGTTTCCTATAATTCCAAAATCATCACCTAGGTTCGCTAAACTTATTTGATTTCTTAATGAGAATGGATAATTTTTATACCCTTTATAAAACCCTTCAAAAGTTATTTTTGAACTTGTATTAGGATTATAACTCAATCCGCTTACGAAGTGATCGGATTGTATATACTTCAATCCATTTTTATTCTCAAACTCACTTGCATCATTTTTATATCCTAATACCGTATAAGATGGTAATTGATAATAACGCCCTACTGAAGAACTTACCATCCATTTTTCAGATAGGTTATAACTTAGCGATAACCTTGGAGAAAACTGGTTTAATGGGTTTTTCATTGTTGCATTATAATCGACTCCATCCATTCTAAAACCAACAGAAACTCCTAATTGTTCATCTAAATACCTCTTTGATACTTGCCCAAAAACTCCATATTTAACAAAGTCTATAGTTGAATTAAAATCATAGATTATAACCCCGTCTGAATTTGCATCTTTTTGATAATTACTATTGGTGTATTTTGCAGTTTCTAAATTAAAGCCTAAATTAAAATCAATCTTGTTATTACTAACAAAATTATTTTCATATCGTAGCTTATTCTCTATTTCTTTTGATGAATAATCTAACAACAAATTAGCAGGTGTTTCTTCATTTAAAAAATATTTTACGGCCTTATTTTTCCATTCATTTCTACTGAGCACGAATAAGTGTGTTGAATTTGGTGCAAAATATTTATAACTTGCTCCCACTGTATAATTCCATTGACTATTAACTGGAACTGAGTTTAGAATGATTTTATTTCTTTTAATCGTTTCTAAGTCAGTTTCACCATCATTTACTTCTTTATTAATTTCAAAATCATCAATAGCACCAAGAGCAATTATTGACAACTCACTGTTTTTCGATAACTGTGATTTAATATTTACTTGAAAATCGCTGTATGTTGGTAAAAAAGGAAGTTTTATTAACTTGAACAAAAACTGTAGATATGATTGACGAGCAGAAAACATAAAGGTTGTATTCTTTCCTATAGGGCCATCTAAAGTGATTCCTGCGTCAGAGGTACCTATGGTAGCTCTAGTATTTAATGAATTTGGGTTTCCTCTTTTTTGAGTAAACTCTATAACTGAACTCAAAGTGTTACCTCTATTTGCTGGAAAGGCACTTGAATAAAAATCAACTTTCCGAATTAAATCAGCGTTCATAATCCCTACAGGGCCTCCTGTTGCTCCTTGCGTTTGAAAATGGTTTATTACTGGAACTTCAATTCCATCTAAATAAAATTTGTTTTCAAAAGTAGCTCCACCCCTAATAATAATATCGTTTCTAAACCCAGGGTTTGAAGCTACTCCAGGAAAAGATTGAATAACTTTTAACACATCTCTATTTCCTCCAGGGTTTTTCTCTATTTCTGCTATACCTAGACTTTGAAGTGATAATGGACTGTCTACCGATTCTTTGAACAGTGGTGCTTGTATTTGAACCTCATTTAACTGTGTTGAATCTTCTAGCAACTCTAGAGTTATAAAAGGTGAATTGTCTTTGGTTACTAAATACTCATCAGAAACTAATGTTTTATAACCTATGAAAGAGGTCTGTATCTTATTATACCCCAAAGGTACGTTACGCAATATAAATTCTCCTTTTTCATTAGATACTGCTCCTATTCGTGTTCCATATACCAAAACGTTTACAAAAGGGAGTACTTCTCTCGTTTTAGAATCGATAATCTTCCCTGAGATTTCTCCTTCGTTTTGAGCTATAACTACAAACGATTGAAATAAAACAAATAATACCAATACTTTTTTCATGTATCTACGATTTAAGAGTTAACAAAAATACATATTTTGTTTAACATTAATTAAATTAATTTAAACAAAACTATTTTAAAAACAAAAAAACTCAATCGATATGATTGAGTTTTCGTGGGGAGAGCAGGATTCGAACCTGCGAAGTCGTAAGACAACGGAGTTACAGTCCGTCCCATTTGGCCGCTCTGGAATCTCCCCAAAGCTTTAAAAAAGCTTCTCCGTAAAATAGAGAAGCTTTTCAAGTGACCGGGCTGGGGCTCGAACCCAGGACCCTCTCCTTAAAAGGGAGATGCTCTACCAACTGAGCTACCCGGTCATTTTTTTGCTTTTGCTTTTCTGCGTTTGCGGGTGCAAATATAGAAGGTTTTATTGTTCTCGCAAACATTTTTTTTAATTTATTTTGTTTTTTTTTTGATACTTTTTGTTACTCTTTAATTAACAGAAAGTTATCTAAAAATCATTTAAATATGCTTCTCTAACTTTTTTGAATAAATTAGATGAATACACAAAATCTACTATTGCTTCGTTGTCTGTTTTAAAGATTTCTTTGTGTGACCCTTCCCATGCTTTTACTCCATTTTTAAGAAAAACAATCTTATCTCCTATTTCCATTACCGAGTTCATATCGTGTGTGTTTATTACCGTGGTAATTTGATACTCATCGGTAATCTCTTGAATTAGGTTATCTATAACAATAGATGTTTGAGGATCTAGCCCTGAATTTGGCTCATCACAAAATAAATATTTTGGTTTCATTACTATGGCCCGAGCAATTGCTACACGCTTTTGCATACCTCCTGATAATTCAGGTGGAAACTTTTTGTTTGAATTATCTAAGTTTACACGTTTTAAAACAAGATTCACTCTATCTAGCATTTCACTTTCTGGTTGTTTTGTAAACATTTTTAAAGGAAACATTACGTTTTCTTCTACCGTTTGTGAATCGAACAACGCACTTCCTTGAAATACCATTCCTAATTCTTGTCGAAATTGACGTCTATCTTCTGTTGTCATATCAACATTAGCAAGTCCATCATAAATAATGGTTCCTTCTTCTGGTGTATGCAAACCAATTAATGATTTTAAAAACACGGTTTTACCAGAACCGCTCTGACCAATAATTAAACTTGTTTCTCCAGGTTTAAAGGAGGTTGTAATTCCTTTTAAAATCTCAACTCCATTAAAGCCTTTATGTAAATTATTTACTTCTATCATTAGGTTAATAACATTTGGGTTAAGAAATAGTTTGCGATTACAATAAGTACCGTAGTCCATACTACAGACTGCGTACTTGCTTTCCCAACTTCTAACGAACCTCCTTTTACGTAATATCCGTGATATGAAGGTACTGTTGCAATTAGAAAGGCAAAAACTACTGTTTTAATCAATGCGTAGGTAATTAAAAAAGGGTCAAAATCCATTTGAACTCCTGTAATATAATCTGCTCCTGAAAACAATCCTGATAAGACTCCTGCTACCCATCCTCCAAAAACACCTAAAAACATTCCTAAGATTATTAAAAACGGATAAAAGAAAACGGTTGCTATTATTTTAGGTAAAACTAAATAGTTTAGTGAATTAATCCCCATTACTTCTAACGCATCAATCTGCTCGGTAACACGCATCGTTCCTATACTAGAAGTTATGTATGAACCTACTTTTCCTGCTAAAATAATAGAACAAAACGTAGGTGCAAACTCTAAAATAACTGATCGCTTGGCAGCAAAACCAATCAACGATTTTGGTATAAATGGGCTTTCTAAGTTCAAAGCAGTTTGTAAGGCTATTACTCCTCCAATAAAAAACGAGATAAAAGCTATAATTCCTACAGACTTATGCCCTAACTCATCTATTTCTCTAAACAAAGCTTCACGAAACACCCTTGCTCTTTGAGGCTTTGTAAAAACCTGTTTTAGCATTATAAAGTATTTACCTATATGCTCAATGTAATTCATCAAACCCAATATATTTTCTTTTTTTGCTAAAGTATTAAAAAACCATTAACTCATCCCCTTATTTACAAGTTTTAGCTTCATTTTTATGTACCTTTGAGTTTTAATTTTGGAAAAATAAAATGAGAAAAATAGCTTTTTTGGTGGTTATAATATGTTTAACAAGCTGCTCTCTTAACAACAGAGCAAATACCCAAAAACCAAAACTTGTTGTTGGTGTAGTTATTGACCAAATGCGTTACGATTACCTTACACGTTTTGCCAATAGATATGGTAATGATGGTTTTAAACGCTTGCTAAGAGAAGGGTATTCTTTAGAAAATGCACACTACAATTACATCCCTACTTATACTGCTGTAGGACATACTTCTATATATACTGGAACCACACCTACAAACCACGGAATTATTAGTAATCATTGGTATGATAAATATTTAAAGAAAACGATTTATTGTGTAGATGATGATAATTACAAAACTATTGGTAATGATGGTGATGGAGGTAAAAAATCTCCATACAGAATGTTAACAACAACAGTCACAGACCAATTAAAACTTGCACAAAATATGAATGGTAAAACTATAGGTATTGCCATAAAAGATCGTTCTGCAATTTTACCTTCAGGTCACACAGCTAACGCTGCTTATTGGTTTGACGGTGGTGATAAAGGTCAATGGATTTCTTCTTCTTTTTATTTAAATGAATTACCTACTTGGGTACAAGAGTTCAATGCCTCAGGAAAAGCAGATGAGTATTTAAATAAGCCTTGGGAAACTTTATATGATATTAGTACTTATACACAAAGTATTGATGATGATAATAATTTTGAAGTTACTTTTAAAGGTGAAGAAAAACCAGTTTTCCCTCATGATATTCCAACTTTAAGAAAGAGTAATAACAATTATAGTATTATAAAAGGTATTCCTGCAGGAAATTCTATTACGACCGATTTTGCTAAAGCAGCTATCATAGGTGAAAATTTAGGAAAATCTGAGTATACTGACTTTTTAGCGGTTAGTTACTCTTCTACCGATTATGTTGGGCATCAATTTGGGGTTGCATCTAAAGAAATTGAAGATACTTATTTACGTTTAGATCAAGATTTAGCAGAGTTATTCAAATTCTTAGATACACAAGTTGGAAAGGGTAACTATACCTTATTCTTAACTGCCGATCATGCTGCAGTACAAGTTCCTTCATACTTAGAGTCTTTAAAAATACCTGCGGGTTATGTAAAACCTGTAGCTTTTAAAAACTTTTTAAATGAAATTACAATAAAAAACTTTAAATCTGACGAAATCATTGAGAATATTTCCAACTTCCAAGTTTTCTTAAATAAAGATAAAATTAAAGAGTTAAATCTTGATTACGAAAATGTAGCACAAACCATCGCTGATGAAGCTATTAATCATAATAAGATTTACAAGTCTGTAACTGCGAGAACTATGCAAACTACCACCTTTACTAACGGAATTTTGCATGTGTTACAAAATGGGTATAACCAAAAATTTTCAGGTGATGTAATTTTAGTTCCAAACCCCTCAACTATTGCTAGTAGTTCAAAAAAAGGAACTACACATGGTTCAGGGTATTCATATGACACACATATTCCTATAATTTTCTATGGAAATGGAATTAAACAAGGTGTTTCTAAACAGCTATACGAAATTATAGACATTGCCCCAACCTTATCTAATTTATTACAAATAGAATTTCCAAACGGATGTTCTGGTAAGGTTATTCAAGAGGTTCTTAAATAAAATATTTAGATAGTAAAAAGTAGAAAAAGTGCCATTTTAATAAAAATAAAAATGGCACTTTTGTTTAATTAATTCATTTTCAATACATCTATCTAATACATTGCTAATTCGGGTTATTTAATATAATAAGTGCTGCAATTACTCCTGGAACCCATCCACAAAGTGTTAGTAAAAACACTATAATAATAGATCCACAACCTTTACCTATTACTGCTAACGGTGGAAAAAATATTGCTAATAAAACTCTTAATAAACTCATAGTCCTTTTTTAGTTAGTATACTTAAAAGACGAGTTAATTAGAATTTTGTTACACTTGTGTTAAAAACATATAAGCTTACTTAATCTAACTAATATATTCTGCCGATGCATGCAAACTGCTTTAAAAGGAAATTATTTGCTGTGATATAAGAATGTCAATATATTTGAGAATTATTTAATTTTAAATTCAAAAAAATTGACATTTTCGAAAAAGAATATTTTGTATCTATTAAGAGTATTTTGTAGGTACTACATTGCCCTTCAAATGTTTTCTTATGCATTTGCTAAAATCCTTAAAACACAATTTAATTTAGGTTTTTCATCAACCATTGATGAGAATGTAAACAGCTTTAATGGTTTAATGCTCACTTGGCATTATTATGGTTATTCTAGAACTTATGGGTTAATCATTGCAGGCGTTCAAATAGCATCAGCTTTACTCTTATTATTTAGAAAAACTGAACGTATTGGTGTTTTACTTTTTCTAAGTTTTATGGTGAATATTTTATTAATAAATTACTTTTATGAAATTGATGGTGCAAAACCTATGTCAATTCAATTAACAATCATGGGTTTATTCCTTTTGTTTTCTGATTGGAAAGCCTTGACAAACTACTTTCTAAAATCTACTTCAAAAGAGTCTATTATTCCTGAATTAATACCCGCAAAGATAAAAATTCTTTATTGGTTAAAATTCCTAATCATTCCTTGTATGATACTATACGGGTATATACACATCAATAACCTTAAAGAAGAATACATGGTTAAAAACGAACTTTTTGGAGTATGGGAGATTACCCCAAGAAACACTAAAACCAAGATTGACAAACTTTATATTGAATTTAACAATAGAGTAAAGGTTAGGGATACATCTGATAATTTCTATTATGGAAAAATAGAACTCGATGACAAAAGCAAAAAATTAAAGTTTAAAGTAAAACATTACTCCGATAGAGCCTATAACTTTATTCAAGATAGTTTAAAAAAATTGAATGTTAAAGAAGAGAATCTTAAAGAAACAAAGGGTAATATTAGAGAATTCTACAATAACAAAAATAATACTCTACCTATAGAATTGAATTTTAAATACGAATTAAAAAATGATTCTTTGATTTTATTAACTGAAAAAAGAAAAAATACTTATTTAAATATTACTGATAAGTATAAAAATTAATAAAACTAAGCAGCTTATAAACCATTAATTTATAATTATACTATTTATCTCCATCTACCTCACACAAACCACTACCACTACATCAACTTCCCAAAGAAAATAGCATTCATCAATAATTTGTTAGTTCCAAACCAAAAACCTCTAAAATTAGTATTGTCTGTAAAAACGATTACCCTTCCACTACCTAAGTGCCCTGCTTTAAACGGAACGGTGTTTTTCAATTCCTTTAAGTTCTCTTTTGAAATATAACCACTCAATAGCGGATTACTTGTATACTGAATAGGGTTATTATAACTTTTTGTGTCTGGTTGAATAAACTGTTTTGTGTTTCTAAACAAGGCTATTTTATCGTTTTTATACCCAAAGCTTATTGGATGCGAACGATCTAGTTTCGCTTCAAAAATAGCTCCTCCTATTACTTGCGCTCCTGATTGTAACGAACGGTTTTCAAATGACACATTCTTTATAGAATCTATTTTAGTTTTATTAAACTTTACATTAATAAACCCTTTGTTAGATAACCAATTTACTGCATTTCGATATCCAATTAACACTCCTCCATCACGAACCCACACTTTTAGTTTCTCTACTAAATTCTTATCAATAGAGCGACTATTAGGAACAATAATCGTCGTATACTTATCAAGGTTTACTCTCGTAGCATAATCGGTATCTAACTTTGTTAGTTTCATATCGTAACGTTGATCTAACAAATGCCAAATCTCTCCTGCATCGTAACTCGTTACTCCTTTTCCAACCAACATCGCTACTTTTTGCTTTTTAACAGCTTCAAAATTTCTACTTCCTAAATCAATTCCTTCGTTCAATCCTGTAGACACTCCTTTAATTTCAATATGATTTTCATTCGCTATTGTACCTAAGAAATCAAATAATTCATTTCCATTTAATTTTTGATTTTGAGCTGGTATAAAAATAGTTCCGTAATCATACGAATTACCATCGTTTACAAACTCTTTCATCGCTACCTTCGCTCGCAATCCTTTTTCTAAAATCGTATTTAACGCTTTAGGAGTACTATACTCATTCCAAGAAAATAAGTAGCCTACACTGCTTTTTTGTTGAATTGTTCCTTGTTTTAATTGTAATTGAGCCACCTCAGCTCCTGCTTTTGATAATGAAACATTATCAGCAAAATCAACTCCAAACGCATGATTAAACGTCCACGCAGATACATCATAAAATAAACTATCTTTAAATGTAGTTCGTACATCAAACATTGCTTTTACCAACCCGTGATTTTTTTGATTCATAGGTACTACATAGCTATATCCTTTTTTAAATTCTTTTCCGTTTGATGTAAAATCTTCTTTTAACTCGTGGAGTTTTATTTGATGACGTTGTAAAACCTCCGCTAAATGATTTGTCTTTACAGCATCTTTTTCATCGCCAAATACAATAGCTTTATTAATTGCTGAGCTTCTTGAATTTTTATAAAAACCTTGTTGATATTGTAAGATTTTAGTTCGCATGTTTTTAGCAGCTTCTAGTGTTGACAATGCTGCTGTAAATTGATTGCGAATGGTAAACGGAAAGGTTAATATTCCGTTCTCACTTTCTTGTGCATGACCACGAGAACTTCCTTGTTCAAACAAAATTCCGATTCCTCCATTAATATCTGGAAAAGTAGAGCCTTTTCCATAATAAAAATCATCAAAACTTTCTTCTGAATAATACGTTGAACCAATTTTATCGAATGCTTTTGCATGATAGGTTGCAATTTCTCTGGTTAACTCTTGATTTTTTTTTGGTGTTAACGGATTGGTTCTACTCGGAATTCCTGGTTGAAAAAAGAACGTAGAATTCGTTCCCATTTCATGATGGTCGGTCAAAATATTAGGTAACCATTTATGAAAAGTTTTAATTCTTACTCTACTCTCTGGCAACTGAACTGGTAACCAATCACGATTCATATCAAACCAATAATGATTAGTTCTTCCTCCTGGCCAAACTTCATGATACTCTCTGTCATTCGGATCAGAATTTATATTATTTGCTTTGTTTGTATTTGCCCAATACGCAAAACGCTGCAATCCGTCAGGATTTAAAGAGGGGTCAAAAAGAATAACCGAATTATTTAGTAACTCTTCTATTTCTTGTCCTTCTGCAGCCGCTAAATAATAAGCTACCGCTAATGCTGCATTTGAACCACTTGCTTCATTTCCATGTATAGAGAATCCTTGATATACTATAATCGGACTGTCAGTTACGTCCACAGAAATATCATTTGTTGCTGCTATATGATTTTTTCTTATTACGTCTAAGTTTTGATGGTTTTTTGGTGAGGTAATCGTTAACAACATCAATGGTCTTCCTTCATACGTTCTTCCTCTATTTTCAAGTGTTACTCTATCAGAAGCATTTGCTAGTGTTTTCATATACTCTACCAATTTATCATGCGTTACATGCCACTCTCCTACTTCATGTCCTAAAACTGATTTTGGGGTTGGAATATTTTGGTTATAAACAACATTTTTTGGTAAATAATAACTCAAATCTATTTTTTGAGCAAAAAGCGCTGTATTAACAAACAGTAGTAATACTAATAATTTCTTCATTATTTTTTGTACTTTATTTTACTATTGACTATAAAATTAGCTTTTGAAATATAATAATGAGTAAAATCCCGCTGTTTATGCGGGATTTACCATTCTTATTTTATCTTTATCTATTCAATTACAGGTTTCTTTTATCTTTAATAGAGCATCCTATAGCTCTTGTATCTGTTTTTGTTGGTTTTTCTCCTTTTAACAATGCATTTACAGCAGCTTCAACAAAGCGTTCTTTTACATTTTGTTCGTTACGTGAGCTATCATCTATAGCTCCTATATACTCAACTATTAACTTATCATTTCTTTTGTTCAGAATATATACATGAGGAGTTTTTGTTGCTCCATACTCAGGGTATACTTTCTGACCTTCATCAAATAAATAAGGGAATGTAAACCCTTTTTCTTTGGCACGTACTTTCATTGCTTCAAAACTATCTCCTTTTGATACTTCTGGGTCATTCGGATTAATTGCTATTACAGGGAATCCCTTCCTTTTATATTTTTTATCTAAAGCAATTAATCTATCTTCATTAGCTACAGAATATGGACACATGTTACAAGTAAACACAACTATAAACCCTTTTGCTTCTTTATAATCTGCTAAAGAAACCATTTTACCATCTATATTTTTTAATGTAAAGTCTGAAGCTTCATCTCCTACTTTATAACCTCTGGAATTGTCATAAGTAAATGCTGAGATAGATGCAACCACCAATAACATCAATATTATTTTAATTGTCTTCATAATTATTTAGTTTAAAAAGGTTTGTAACTCGTTTTGCAACTCTTCATAGCTAAAGGTTCGTTCGTAAAATTTTCTTTTCTTAGAGTTATAAATTAATGTAGCTGGTATAGCTCCTGACCATTCGCTAGCAATATCTCTAATCCAAAATTGCTCATTTGAATCTTCAAAATGTACAATTTTTGACTGTAATTTTTTCTTTTGTATAAATGGAATTAGATTCGTTTCTATTTGTTTAGAAAAATCTAGACTCACCAAAACAACCTCAACATCTTTATCTTTATATTTCTTATACAGTTTTTCAAAAGCAGGTAACTCTTTTACACAAGGCATACACCAAGTAGCCCAAAAATTAACTACATAGGTTTTATTATTTTTTTTATGTAAAAAAGGCTTTAACTCTTCGTAGTTTAATGTTGTTATTTTAATTCTTTTAGAGGTGTTTTTAGCTTGAGCATTAGTTATTGTAACACTTAAAAGAGCTATTAATATAAATATAAGCAAGAATTTACTTCTAAACATTTTTATTTGATTTCCCTCAAAATTAACTGTTTATCACATTAAAAAAAATAGAATTAACTAAATATTAACAAGAAAAAGCTCGGAAATATATTTTCCGAGCTTTTTTCTGTTTGTCATTTACCTTGTTGTACTAACAAAAAATTTCATTTAGTAATTTAGCTAAACGTAAACCTCCTTTTTGCAATTGCTCTCTTACTACAGGAAAATATATATATGAATAACGGTAACGTAAATTTTCTCCTACCTCGGCAGATTTATATACTCTTTTGGTAATTTTATGAGTATCATACATCCAGTCTAACACATCTCCCTTCTGAATTACTTTGATTTGTTCTTTTGATAAATCTTTAGTATTATCAGCAAGTTCAATATAGCTCATATCCCATTTATTTATTAAGTTTTCATCCCAAACTCTATGCAAATTAGAACCTTTTCCATGCCATTGAACTTGGATAGTGTTACCTCCTTTGTCTTCTTTTTGTCCAATATGCATAGGCTGGTGTAAATCTCCTATTAAATGTACTAACATCTTTAAGTAAAAACGTTTATCTTCAACTGTACTATTTTTATCTTTCAATACCTTTACACATTCCCCTAAACCTGTAATTAAATCTCCCTTCGGGTTTTTTTCTTCATCTTCATAACGAGCATCTAAAGGCATATTTACATAATGCCATGTATAAAATTTACCAAACTTTTTTCTGTCAGATTTTATTTCATCTGCATAGGTAGATACAAATGCTAAACTTTCACCTTGAAGTAATTTATCTATTTTCTTTTTAGCTCTTTTTGTCAAATACTTCTCTGCTATTTTTCCTGTTGCCCTGTGTCCTGTTGGTCCCCAAACATCTTCATTATTAGCTATAGATGAAACACTTACTAAAAAAGCTGCAAACACTATTAAAAATTTTGTTTTCATGTATCTTATAAATTAAAAGTATGACGCTAAATTATAAAATATTTACTCAAAAATTTGGAAATACCAAAATTTAAATCATATCTTTGTGATATCATTTTAATATCAATTTAAATAAAACAAACATGAAAGCAGAAAAAATCATCAAACCAGCAAACGGATATGTAATGTTTTTTATAGTTCTTATTCTATTTATAACGGGGATTACTCTATCTATAAAAAATGAAACTCCTATTTATTTACCTATTAGTATTCTTGCTTTTATACTAACTTTAGGTTTTATTTTAGTAAACCCCAACTCTTCTAAAGTCTTATTATTCTTTGGAAAATATGTAGGTACAGTTAAACAAAATGGCTTATTTTGGGCAAACCCTTTATATAAAAAGAAAACTGTTTCATTAAGAGCTAGTAACTTTGACAGTGAACGTTTAAAAGTGAATGACAAATTGGGGAATCCTGTAATGATAAGTACCATTTTAGTTTGGAGAGTTACCGAAACTTATAAGGCTGCTTTTGATGTTGATAATTATGAAAACTTTGTTCGTGTTCAAACAGATGCTGCTGTACGTAAATTAGCTAGTATGTATCCATACGATAATTTTGCTGACGAAGGACATGAAGAAGACATCACACTTCGCTCTAGCGTAAATGAAGTAAGTGAAGCTTTAGAAAAAGAATTAGAGGAACGTTTAGCTATTGCTGGTATTGAGGTTTTAGAAGCACGAATTGGTTATTTAGCCTATGCACAAGAAATTGCAAATGCTATGCTGAAGCGTCAACAGGCTACTGCCATTGTTGCTGCTCGACATAAAATTGTGCAAGGAGCTGTTGATATGGTTGATATGGCACTAGAAGAGCTAAGCAAAAAAGAAATTGTTGATTTAGATGAAGAACGTAAAGCTGCCATGGTTAGTAACTTATTAGTTATTTTATGTGGAGACAAAGAAGCTTCACCTATAGTAAATGCAGGAACTTTAAATCACTAAATTATAAAAAGGAATAAAGACAACTAAAAATGAAAGAATACAAAATTATACATAGAAGATTCAGTTGGTCTAATGGAAGACAAAAGTTTGAAGATGAAATTAACAATTATGCTAAACAAGGTTGGCAAGTTACTAGTGCTTACCATGTAAGTGATGGTAATATTGAGGTTATTTTAGAAAGAGATAAAAACCGATAGAATGAAAGTTTTTAAAGAAGAACAACGATTTACACAATCATGGTTGCTTATTCTATTGACAATAAGCATAGTAGTTCCTGTTACTCTTATTATCAAAGAATATATGAAAGAAAACTCAACTATGGATACAGTCGAGTTTGTATTAACATTACTTGGCATCATCTTGTCTATTACATTTATATACTTCTTTAAACTAACCACCAGAATAGATGAAATTGGAATTCATTACCAGTTTTTCCCTTTTCACCTATCGATGAGAAAAATTGCTTGGATAGAAATTAAAAAAATACATGTTAGAAAATATGACCCTATAGGTGAATATGGAGGCTGGGGTTTAAAAGGTGGTTTTCTTTGGAATAAAAGAAAAGGAATAGCCATTAATATTTCTGGAAACATTGGCATTCAATTGGAACTTAAAAACAGTAAAAAATTATTGATAGGAACCAAAAAAGAACAAGAAGCAAAACGTGTATTAGAAAACTATCAATATAAAATCAACTAACGATGATACAAGTAATCACCATTACTATAGTATATATTTTAACTTTTATAATCTCTTTACTATAAATTAAAAAGAAAATTGAAATTGTTTTTTTGTAACTAATTTTTACGTTTCAAAAAAACACTATTAAAAGCACAATATGGCAAAAAAGAAAGCCTTTGCACTACGTATTAATGAAGAAATGTTAAAAGCCATTGAAAAATGGGCCTCTGATGAATTTCGATCTACCAATGGACAGATTGAATGGATGCTTATGCAATCACTTAAAGAAGCCAAAAGAGAATTAAAAAAGAAAGAAGAAGAATAACAAATCTTAAGAACTTGTTAAAAAAAACGTCCAATTTTATTGGGCGTTTTCTATTTTGTACATTGTACAAACTTAAAATACATGCAACTAACCATTATGAAAAACCTTTTTTATTTACTGTTTATAACCTTTTCTTGTACTCTTTTTTCTCAAGAATTTTCAATGGATTTAGTCAAAAACATGAAACCAAGAAATATTGGCCCTGGAGGAATGAGCGGGCGTGTTACAGCAATTGACGTTGTTGAATCCAATCCTGATATTATGCTTGTTGGTACAGCCTCAGGAGGTATTTGGAAATCTACTTCAGGAGGAATTAAATGGGAACCAATTTTTGATAAAGAAGTAACAGCCTCTATCGGTGCTTTAGCCATACAACAATCAAACCCTAGCGTAATTTGGGCAGGAACTGGTGAAGGAAATCCTCGTAATAGTTTAAATGGTGGTTACGGAATTTTCAAATCTCTAGATGGTGGTAGATCGTGGAAATCAATGGGATTAGAAAAAACACGACACATACACCGTGTAGTTATACACCCTAACAATCCAGATGTTGTTTACGTAGGTGCAATTGGATCTCCTTGGGGTGAACATAAAGAACGTGGCGTATATAAAACTACCGACGGTGGTAAAACTTGGAAACAAATTTTATTCAACAATAATAAAACAGGTGCTGCTGATTTAATTATGGACCCATCCAATCCTAATAAACTAATAGCTGCCATGTGGCAACACAAACGTGACCCTTGGTTTTTTAAATCAGGAGGAGAAGGAAGTGGTTTGTACATTACCCATGACGGTGGCAATAACTGGAAGAAAATTACCGAAAAAGAAGGCTTCCCTAAAGGCGAACTAGGTAGAATTGGTGTAGCAATCGCTCCTTCTAACCCAAATACTGTGTATGCTCTTGTTGAAGCAAAGAAAAATGCTTTGTATAAAAGTGAAGATGGTGGTTTTTCTTGGAAAAAAATTAATGATAAAAAAGGCATTGGAAATAGACCTTTTTACTATTCAGAAATTTATGTAGATCCTCAAAATGAGCATAAATTATACACTGTTTTCACCTATGTGAATGTTTCTATTGATGGTGGAAAAAACTTTAAACAACTCATGCCTGCTTATGGAGTTAACAATGGTATTCACCCAGACCATCACGCTTGGTGGATTCACTCTAAAAATGGAAAATTTATGATTGATGGAAACGATGGAGGAATGAATGTTACCAAAGATGGCGGTAAAACTTGGCGTTTCATTGGTAATTTACCTGTTGCTCAATTTTATCATATAAATGTAGATAATGAGTTCCCTTACAATGTATATGGCGGTATGCAAGATAACGGTTCTTGGAGAGGGCCAGCTTATGTATGGAAAGCACAAGGAATACGAAATTCTTATTGGCAAGAGATTAGTTTTGGAGATGGTTTTGATGTTATTCCTGATAAAGACGACTCGCGTTATGGCTGGTCTATGAGTCAACAAGGATATGTATCTCGCTACGATTACAAAACAGGAAATAATTACACCGTTCGCCCAACACACCCTGATGCTACTATAAAACTACGTTTTAATTGGAACGCTGCTATTAATATTGATCCTTTTGATAATTCCACACTATATTTTGGAAGCCAGTTTGTACACAAATCAACCGATAAAGGGTTAACATGGAAAGTAATTTCTCCAGACTTAACTACAAATGATAAAAGTAAACTCAAACAATCAGAAAGTGGTGGGTTAACCATGGATGCTACTGGTGCAGAAAACTACTGTACCATTTTAGTTATTGAGCCATCTTCTATAGAAAAAGATGTATTGTGGGCTGCTACTGATGACGGACAAGTACACATCACTAAAAACGGGGGAGCTATATGGACAAATGTTTCTGGAAATCTAAAAGATTTGCCAAAAAATAGCTGGATTACACAAATAAAAGCATCAAACAAAAATAAAGGAGAAGCTTTACTGGTAGCAAATGATTATAGACGCTTTAACTACAAACCCTACACTTATAGAACGAAAAATTATGGAACAACCTGGGAACGTATTGTTGATGAAAATGATGTAAAAAGCTATGGCTTATGTATTGTAGAAGACCCTATAGAACCTAATTTACTTTTCTTAGGAACTGATGATGGTTTATACATTTCTTTAAACGCTGGAAAAAAATGGACAAAATGGACAGAAGGATTCCCTACCGTTCCTGTAAAAGATTTAGTAATTCACCCAAGAGAACACGATTTAGTTATTGGTACTTTTGGTAGAGCAGCTTGGGTATTAGATGATATTCGTCCATTAAGAGCGTTAGCTAAAGATAAAACTATTCTTGCCAAAAACATTGAACTATTCACTCCACCAACCGCCTATCAAGCAGCATATCAACAACCAACAGGTAGTCGATTTGGTGCCGATGCTATTTATAATGGTGAAAACAGAAGTCGTGGTGCTTTAGTGCAATTCTACATCAACAAACCAAAAACAAAAGAGAAAACCGATAAAAAAGAAGGCTCTAAAAAAACAACTCAAAAAGAAACTGAAAATAAAGTAAAATGGGATTCTATTAAATTTGAAATTTTTGATGGAAATCGATTAATTAGAACACTAAAAAGAAAAACTCCTAAAGAAAATGGAATTCACAAAGGTGTTTGGTTTATGGATGAAAAAGGAGTTGCTAGACCTTCAAGAACCATTAAAAAACAAAAAAGTGAACCTAGTGGTGTAAGGGTAAAACCTGGTGCTTACAGAATTAAAACTACATTTGGAGATCAAATCTCTGAACAAAACATCACGGTAAAATTCGATCCTAGATTAACTATTTCTCAAACGGCTATCAATCAAAAATACAATACAGGTAAAGAACTTGAAAAGTATCAAAATATTATTGCAGATGCAGTTAAACAATTGGTTGAAAGTAAAAACATAGTTAATAGTTATAAAGTTAAGTTTACTAAAAAGGATAAAAAAGCCTACAAAGAACAAATAAAAAATTCAACCGAAACTATTAAAAAAATTGATAGCTTACTTGATATTTACTTTGGCAAAGTTGATAAACGTCAAGGAATTATCCGTAACCCAGATCCTACAGTTACCCAAAGATTAGGTACGGCAAATTGGTACGTAAATAGTAGATTCGGTGAACAAACCACTACTGAAAAACAATTAATCAATCAATTTAAAGGAGCTTTTAAAGAAGCTATTGAAAAAACCAATGCTTTTTTTGATAAAGACTGGAAAGAATATAAAGTTGAGGTAGAAAAAATAGATTTATCTCCGTTTAAAGAAACTGAAAAATTTTCTGTAGAATAAATTCGAATTAACTAAACCTTATATAATGAAAAGAATAACCTTACTATTAGCTATTACTATTATAGCTAGTGCTTGTAAAAAGGAGCAAAAAAAGCCAACAGAAATTGTTGAAACACTCAAAGAATACTCTATCGAACAAATGATGGATAACGAAAGTGTTTTTGGAGGAAGTTTTTCACCTGATAATTCAAAATTACTCGTAACCAGTAATCGTTCTGGAATTTATAACATGTATACAGTTTCTAAAGCTGGGGGTGAATTTGAACCAATAACAAAATCAGACAGCTCTTCTGTTTTTGCAACATCTTATTTTCCAAAAGATGAGAGAATGTTATTCAGAATGGATAATAATGGTGATGAAATTTATCATATCTTTTTAAGAGAACTTAATGGTAACATTAAAGATTTAACACCTACTAAAGGTGCTAGAGCAGGCTTCTTTGGTTGGGCAAAAGATGAAAAAAGTTTCTTTTTTACTTCAAACAAAAGAGACAATCGTTTTATGGACCTATATGAAATGGATCTTGAAACGTTTACTCCAAAAATGATTTATGAAAATAAAGAAGGCTATAATGTAGCAGCAATATCAAACAACAAAAACATACTAGCACTAAGCAAAACGGTTAACACCAACGATAGCGATTTGTTTTTGTTTGATAGAACCACCAAAGTAATCACAAAAATTAATCTTACATTGAGTGGTAATTCAGCAGCTGATTTTTCTATTGATGATACTGATTTTTACTACACAACAGATGCAGAAGGTGAATTCGCTACCTTAATGAAATATACCATTAGCACTAATGAAACAGAAAAAGTGTTAGCAAAAGATTGGGATATTTCTGGAAGTTATTTTACCAACAATGGAAAATATAGAGTTACCTATATTAACGAAGATGCAAAAAATGTAATTGAAGTTTTTGATGTTGCTGAAGATAAAAATATAACCTTACCAAATGTTAACGGAAAAAGTATAACCAGTGTTGGTTTTTCTAGAGATGAAAGCATAATGCGTTTTTACGCAGGAGGCTCTAACTCTCCATCAAACCTTTATGTATATGATTTAGCAACTCAAAAACAAACACAGCTAACCGATGTGCTAAACAAAGATATTAATCCTAATGACTTGGTAGAAGCAAAAGTAATTCGCTACCCTTCTTTTGATGGAGTCACGATTCCTGCAATTTACTATTTACCTCATCAAGCTTCTGAAGCTAACAAAGTTCCTGCTTTAGTTTGGGTTCATGGAGGTCCAGGAGGGCAATCACGTCAAAACTTCAATTCTAGAATACAATATTTAGTAAACCATGGATATGCTGTTTTAGCGGTAAATAATCGTGGAAGTAGTGGTTATGGTAAAACCTTTTTTACTATGGATGACTTAAACCACGGTGAAAAAGACTTACAAGATTGTGTAGAAGGAAAAAACTGGTTAGCAAACCAACCAGAAATTGACGCTAAAAAAATAGGAATCATCGGAGGGTCTTATGGTGGTTATATGACAATGGCTGCATTAACCTATACTCCTGAAGAATTTGCTGTTGGGGTAAACATTTACGGGGTTACAAACTGGATGCGTACTTTAAAGAGTATTCCGTCTTGGTGGGAATCTTTTAGAGAAGCTTTATACAAAGAATTAGGAGACCCTTATTCTGCCGATTCAGTAAGACTTAAAAGAATTTCTCCTTTATTTCACACCGATAAAGTAACCAAACCTTTAATGGTATTACAAGGAGCTAAAGACCCTAGAGTTTTACAAGTAGAGTCTGATGAAATTGTAGCTGGAGTTAAGAAAAATGGAGTTCCCGTAGAGTATGTTCTTTTTGATGATGAAGGGCATGGTTTTGTTAAAAAGGAAAATCAAATAGAGGCTAATAGTAAAATCTTACAATTTTTAGACACCTATTTAAAGAAAGAAGAACCTATAAAAAATGACAAATTATAAACAAGTTAGCGCAATTTTAACACCCTAGTTTTTCGTAAGAAAAACCTGGTTTTTATTTTTGCTTATATAACAATTAAATCTCCTGCATATACCGAATAATATACAGGGGATTTTTAATATAACAAACAACCTCTTTAACAATTATGAAAAAGTTTACTTTATTAATTATCACTTTATTTTCATTAAACAATTTCGCTCAACAATCAGCAACACCAAACCCTACAAAAGAATTAGGTGTATGGTATATGTACAACGGGTCTCATCTAGTTTCTAATAAGTTTAGCTTAAAAACCATGGCACATTTCCGCTTCTTTGAAGTTGGAGATGACATGCAACAATTTATTGGACGTTTAGGTGGTAATTATAAATTTAATAAAACCATAAGCGCGACTGTAGGATATGCTTTCTTAAATACTGATAGAACTTTTGATGTTGATGCGGGCGACTTTAACGAACATCGTATTTATGAAGACCTAAATGTAAATCATAAAATAGCTAGTTTAAACGTAGCACATCGTTTTAGAGGAGAACAACGTTTTTTTGAATCAACAACAGGAAATTTTTTTCGTTATCAATTAGCTTTAAGTCATCCTATTGATAAAAATTGGTCTACTTATATATACAATGAAGTCTTTTTAGATTTTGAAGGAGAAAACTATAATCAAAACTGGTTAGGAACGGGAGTTAAATATAAAATATCAAGCAATGTAAAACTTCAAGCTGGGTATCAACTAATACATGTAAACGAGATTGGTAACTTTAATAGAATTCAACTAGGAGTTGCCATTAGTAATTAGTACAGGCCATAGAAAATAGACCTAACTAATATTTCATACTTTAGTGGCAAATTATTTTTAAATGAAAACTCCTCTTTTTACAAACGATGCAATCGTATTCGGTATTTTAATGATTTCGTTAGGTTTTGTATTTTATACAGAATCAAAAACTTCAGGATTTTGGCATAAATTTTATAAAATAGTACCAGGTTTATTCATGGCTTATTTTATCCCTGCTATATTTACTACTTTAGGAGTTATTTCTCCAGAATGGGAAACTACCAGTACTGCAGGTGAAGTAGTAAAAAACAAGTCACAACTGTATTATGTTTCTAGTAGATTTTTATTACCAGCTGCTTTAGTTTTAATGACATTAAGCATTGATTTAAAAGCTATTTTCAACTTAGGTTCAAAAGCATTAATTATGTTTTTTACAGGGACTGTTGGGATTGTAATTGGAGGACCTATTGCTATTTTATTAATCTCTGCTGTTTCACCAGAAACAGTTGGCGGAGCAGGATTTGATGCCGTATGGAGGGGACTTTCCACTTTAGCTGGAAGTTGGATTGGAGGTGGAGCTAACCAAACTGCTATGCTAGAAATTTACCAATATAATCCTGCTAAATATGGAGGTATGGTATTTGTTGATATTGTAGTTGCTAATATATGGATGGCTATTTTACTAATAGGCATTGGTAAAAAAGACAAGATTAATAAGTGGTTAAAAGCTGATACCTCAGCTATAGAAGATTTAAAAGAAAGAGTATCTAATTTTACGCAAAGCGTAAAAAGAACTCCTACTTTAACCAATTTTATGATTATGCTAGCTATTGCTTTTGGCACTGTAGGTCTTGGGCATTTAGTTGGAGCATATTTAAGCGACGTTTTTTCTTCATTAACTGCAAATATAGAATCTCAAACTTGGAGAAGTATCTTCTCTTTTCTAGGTTCTAGCTTTTTTTGGTTAATTAGTATATCAACTATTGTAGCTGTTATTCTTTCTTTTACAAAAGCAAAAAATTACGAAGGTGCTGGGGCTAGTAAAATAGGAAGTATATTTATTTATGTATTAGTAGCAACCATTGGTATGAAAATGGATTTAACTTTAATTTTTGAAAATGTTAATCTAATTTTCATTGGTTTAGTATGGATGTCTATTCATGCAGGACTCTTAATTTTAGTTGCTAAATTAATCCGTGCTCCATATTTTTTCTTAGCCGTGGCTAGCCAAGCAAATGTAGGGGGTGCCGCTTCTGCTCCTATTGTAGCACAAGCTTTTCATCCTTCATTAGCAACTGTAGGTGTTTTATTAGCTGTATTTGGTTATGCAATTGGTACTATTGGTGCAATTGTGTGTACAATTTTAATGGAAATAGCCTCAAAAGTTTAAGAGAAATCTGCATATTTGCAACAGACAAATTTTGAATTCAATGAAGAAAATTATTGCTCTTTTCGCAATTGCACTTGTTGCTTTTGCTTGTTCCTCTAAAAAAGAGGGAAATATGATTGTAAAAGGTCAAATTAAAGGATTAAAAAAAGGTACTTTATACCTTCAAAAAATGAAAGATACTTTATTAGTACCTGTTGACTCTATAGCCTTATTAGGTGATGATAAATTTATATTAACAGACAATGTTGATTCTCCCATAATGTACTACTTAACTTTTGATGGTAATACTAAAGATAAACACCTTATGTTTTTTGGAGAAAAAGGAGAAATTACTATAAACGATAACATTGAAGAGTTTGGTTTTAATCCAGAAATAAAAGGTTCTAAAAACCAAGAAATCATGAACAAGTTTCGTGAAATGGATGATAAATTTAAAAATCAACGATTAGATTTTATTAAAAAAGAATTTGAAGCTCGTCAAGCTAAAGATGATGAACTCTTAAAACAGTTAGAAACTGATTATAATAAAATGATACGTCGTCGTTTTTTATTCTCAACAAACTTTGCTATCACTAACGCTGATAGTGAAGCTGCTCCTTATATAGCTTTATCTGAATTATATGATGCAAATATTCAACTTTTAGATACTATTAATAATAGCTTAACCGACAAAGTTAAAAATTCTGAATATGGTAAACGTTTACAAAAATTTGTAGACAAAATAAAAACTATAGAAAAATAATAGTTTCTACTATTACAAAATAAAAAGTGCATTCAAATGAATGCACTTTTTATTTTTAGTTGTTTTACTGAATTTTAAAAGATAATACAGGTAGTTTGCTATGATTGGCAATATCTTCGGAAATACTTCCTTCAAAAAAGTGATTTATTCCTTTTCTGCCATGTGTTGCTACTACTAAAACATCAAAATTTCTTTTGTCTGCATAATAAAACACTCCTTTTTCTATAGAGTAGTCAGAAATGATTTTCACTTTAGAAATACTTTCTTCATAACTCTCATCTGTTTGACTGAAAAAATATTTCATTTTTTCTTCTAATTCTTTAGAACTTTTAAACTTAGATGAAGGAGTACTTACATACACTATTTCTACATTAGCATTAAACTTACTAAAGAATGTTTTAGCTTTCATATATGGTTTAATATCTTCATCAGAGAAATCACATGCAAATAATATATTTTCTAACTTTTTGGTTAACGGCTCTTCTTTAATTACTAACACCGGTACATTTGCATAACGAATTACTTTTTCGGTATTAGATCCTACTAACATTTCTTTAACTCCTTCTACTCCTTTCGAACCCATAATTATTAAATCTGCTCCCTCTTCTCTAGCTAACTCATCTAATTCACTAAAAATTTTAAAGTGTTTTATAATAGGGGTAACTTTTACATCTGATAAATAATCTTTCTGTAAAAAATCAGTAAATCTTTTTTCTGCTAGTTTTAAATAAAAAATCATTTCTTTTTGCACAGCACTTTGTGATTGACTAATTACTGCATTAGATAGCTCAAGCATGTGTACGGCTAATATCTCAATATCACTATCTTTTGCTAAGAAAGCTGCAGTTTTCAAAGCATTTTCAGAGTATTTAGAAAAGTCTAAAGGGACAATAATTTTTTTCATTTTTTGTTATTTTAGGGTTTAACATTATACCATAAAGTTACCTAAACTTTATTAGTAATACCATGACATTTATCATTATTTTCTAATGACAGCCTTCTACTGAATTATGAAAATCGGTAATAGGAAGTGGAGATACATAAGGAATTCCTAATCCTAAACCTCTTAGGATAAACAATATTCCTATAAATATTACAACATAAGGTATCGCTTGTTGTACTCGTTTTCGTACTAATTCATTAGTAAAATTACCAACATATACAACAGCTGTCATTAATGGTATTGTTCCTAAGCCAAAGAGAAACATATATAAGCTTCCTGATAGCATATTTGTTGTGTTTAATGCTCCAAAAACTGCCATGTACACCAAGCCACATGGTAAAAACCCATTTAAAAAACCAATTGTAAAAAAAGTATCATTTCTTTTTTTCTTTAGCTCTTTTCCTAAAGAAGATTTCACCTTTATTACCAACTTATTTATTGGATTTGAAAAATTATATTTTTGAAAAGTTTTAGGTAAAAGAATTGCTAAAATCATTAAAACACCAACAATAATTGAGAGCTGCTGCTGAAACCCGAAGAAATAAAACCCTTTTCCTAGTAACCCAAATAAGAAGCCTATTAAACTATAAGTGAATAAGCGCCCTAAATGATAACTAGTAATTTGAAAAAATTGTTTTACTTTATTGGTTCTGTCAAAGGGTAAGATAAAGGCTATAGGGCCACACATACCAATACAGTGAAAGCTTCCTAATAAACCAAATATAATTGCTGAAAGAAACATTAGTACACCAACTCTTTCTGAAATAAATAATCTTTACTTTTGTATTTCCAGGAAATTGTTATGTTCCAACGACCACCCAATAAACGTTTCTCAGGCACGAGCAAATATGTTTCGGAAATCGAAATAGGCATTTCGAAATCCAATTGTTTATCAGATGGTCTGTATAGGAACACTTTTCCTTTTATATCTTTAGGATTAAAGTCTATTGGAAAATAGACTTTTAATCCTTCTGATACTTTTTCAATTTCAATATTCTTTTTTAATTCTTTTGCATTTTTTGTTGCATTAATTTTATCTTGAAATTCTAATTCTTGCTGATAATATTTTTCAGTTACTAAATCGTGATTATAGTTTTTTCCTGTACTCATGATTATTACAAAATACATGATAAAACCTATAAACCCTATTATTGCAATTACTATACCCGTACCCCAGTTTAGTTTCATTTTATTTAGTTTTTAATGTTATCGTGTGTGACACGAAACAATTTATTTTTTTTACGTTCTCATCTCAAATTCTTTCAATGAATTTTTATCTATAACTTCTTGGTCCTAAAAAATTAGTTGTAGTTGTTTCAATAAGTTTATCTCCACTAAATATTCCTATTTCTAGTTTTTCTTTTTCTTTTTCCATTTCAGATTGATGTAACTCAATAAAAAGGGTTCCTTCTGCTAATCCTTGTTTAGGAACTTCAAAGTTTTGATGCGTTACCATTTCTATTGTTCCTTTGTGAGATAATAGTTTATAACTCACATCATCTATCTGTTCGGTGGTTTTGTTTACTACTTTAAATGTATAAATATTACTAATAATTCCGTTTTCTTTATGCTGATACAGTTGCCCTGGCAATCTCAAAATGGTAGCTTCTACATCATTTCTTAAAAACAACATTCCTACTAAAATTCCTGTTAAAATGAACAGTACCGCAGAGTATCCTTTCATTCTTGCCGTGAACTTAAAAGGCGTTTTCTTAACAATGTTTTCTTCACTTGCATAACGAATTAACCCTTTTGGTAACCCTACCTTTTCCATCATATGATCACATTCATCAATGCAAGCGGTACAGTTTACACACTCTAACTGTGTTCCATTACGAATGTCTATTCCTGTAGGACATACATGTACACATTGAAAACAATCAATACAATCTCCTTTCCCTGTGGTTTCCCTATCTTCATTCTTTTTAAACTTACCTCTTCCAGTTTTTCCTTCTCCTCTTACATGGTCATAAGCTACATTAATCGTTTTATTATCTAACAGTACTCCTTGCAATCTACCATAGGGACAAGCAATTATACATACTTGCTCTCTAAACCAAGCAAAAACAAAATAAAACACACCTGTAAAAATCAGCAATGATATTAAAGTACTAATATGATTAAGTGGGTTTCCTGTTATATAACTTATTAGCTCATCAGATCCTATTAAATATGCTAAGAAAACGTTTGCTATAATAAAAGAGATAATAAAAAAGACAATCCATTTTAAAATTCTTTTTCTAATTTTTTCAGCATTCCATGGTTGTTTTGCTAAACGGATTTGTTTTCCTCTATCACCATCAATTACATATTCAATTTTTCTAAAAACCATTTCTAAGAAAATAGTTTGAGGACAAATCCACCCACAAAAAATTCGCCCAAACACAACTGTAAAAAGAATAACAAACACCACTCCTGTTATCATAGAAATCACCATTAGGTGAAAATCTTGTGGCCAAAAAGGAAACCCGAAAATATTAAACTTACGTTCTAAAACATTGAACAGTAAGAATTGATTTCCATTTATTTTTATAAAAGGTGCCGACAATAAGAAAGCTATTAAAAAATAACTTACATAACTACGGTATTTATAAAACCTTCCACTAGGCTTTTTAGGAAACACCCAAGCTCTATTCCCTTCATCGTTTATAGTACCTATACTATCTCTGAATTGTTCATTCTTGGGTGTTTCCATATCAACTACTAAAAACTAATTTGTAACAAATTATACCTGCTATTGAATACTATCTTTTGACTGTTCCTCTATTGGTTCTGTAACAGTAGGTGCTTCACCTTCTTCTTTATATAATTCTCCTTGAGGTTGTTTTGGTTTTGCTGGAGTTGTTCCTTGTAAAGAAATGATATAACTCGCTACCTTTTGAATATCTTTTGGTTTTAACGTTTTATTCCAAGCAACCATTCCTTTACCATCTCTACCTCCATTAGAAATCGTATTAAAAATATTTTTTATACCTCCTCCTAAAATCCAATATTGGTCGGTTAAATTTGGACCAATACCTCCACCTCCATCTGCAACATGACATGCTGCACAATTTAAGTTGTATACTGCTTTTCCTCTGCTTAAATCACCTGCATCTGTTAACACAGTTGCTGTTTCAGCATCGATAATTGCTTCATTAGAATTTGATTGAAATACGGCTAGCTCTCTTTTAGCTTTTTCAACAGCTTGTGCATACTCCATTTCTTGATTATTTGCTCCTAACACATGATATCTTATTAAATATACGGCAGCAAAAACAATTGTTGCATAGAACATGTATAACCACCATGGTGGTAAGTTATTATCTAACTCTTTAATTCCATCATAGTTATGATCAAGAATAATTTCATCTTCCTCTTCTATCGCTTTAGCAGCTGTCCATTTATTAATAATTTTCTTTACCCAAGCCCAATTATCAATCTCTTCAGGTTTAATACCTTCTTTTTCAAATTGAAGTTGTTCCGCTTTTTGTTGTGCAACAACATTTAAAGCTTCTTTTAAGATAACTACAGTTACAAGTGCTATAATGGCTATCCATACTAACGGGTTTTCATACAAACTAAAAGGATTCTCGTATGATTTAATTGCAGTAGCAATAGCAAAAAAGGTTACTGCAACAAAAATGATATATGCTATAGATTGAAAATATTTTTTCATCTTGTTTAATTTTACTAATTATCTAATGGCAAATTACTTACCTTACTTATATACTCTCTTTTGGCTGTGAATACCCACCAAAATAATACTACAAAAAACGTAAAGAATATGGTTAGTGAAATAATTGGGTACACTTCAATACCTGCAATTGTTTCCATATGATTTTTTACAAACTTTAACATGATTTTTTAGTTTTTAGCGCTTAATTGATCTTCTACATCTTTAACCTTAATATCGGTACCTAATCTTTGTAAGTAAGCGATTAGGGCTACTATTTCTCTATCTTTCATTTCAATGAAAGTTTTTTTATTTTCTTGAGCATATTTCTTATCTGCTTCATAATTTGTTGCAAAATCAGGGTCAGCATATAAGTTTTCTTGAATTTTTGCTCCTTGCGTTTCCATACTTGTTTGTGCGTTTGCTATATCTTCTTCGGTATAAGGAACACCTAAACTCACCATCGCTTTCATTTTACTTTCAGTATCGGTTTTATCTAGTTTATTTCTAACTAACCATTGATATGCAGGCATAATAGATCCTGGTGATGTACTTTGTGGATCGTACATATGATTTAAGTGCCAACTATCGTTATACTTTCCTCCCACTCTTAACAAGTCTGGTCCTGTACGTTTAGACCCCCATAAGAATGGATGATCATATACAAACTCTCCTGCTTTTGCAAATTCTCCATAACGCTCTACTTCTGATCTAAATGGACGTACCATTTGTGAGTGACATCCCACACATCCTTCACGGATATAAATATCTCTACCTTCTAATTCTAATGGAGAATATGGTTTAACACTTGTGATAGTTGGTATGTTAGATTTTACTAATAAAGTTGGTATGATTTGAACAACACCTCCAATTAAAATCGCTATAGTTGCATAAATAGTTAATTTAATAGGTCTTCTTTCTAACCAAGTATGCCAACCTTCTTTAGATGTTCTATGTTTAGATACTTTTGTTAATGCTGCTGCTTCTGCTAATTCATCAGTAACTCCACTTCCTGATCTAATTGTTTTAACAATGTTGTATAACATTACAAAGGCTCCAAGGATGAATAAACTTCCTCCAATAGCACGCATCCAATACATTGGAATAATTTCATTTACGGTTTCTAAGAAGTTACCATACGTTAATGTTCCGTCTGGATTAAACTGTTTCCACATTGATGCTTGTACAAACCCTGCTACATACATTGGTAATGCATACATAATGATACCTAACGTTCCAATCCAAAAGTGGAAGTTTGCCAATGCTATAGAGTATAATTTTGTTTTAAACATTCTTGGTACTAACCAATATAACATTCCAAAGGTTAAGAAACCGTTCCATGCTAAGGCACCAACGTGTACGTGCGCAATAATCCAATCACTAAAGTGTGCAATTGCATTTACATTTTTTAATGATAACATTGGCCCTTCAAAAGTTGCCATACCATACCCTGTAATCGCAACTACCATAAATTTTAATACCGGGTCTACTCTTACTTTATCCCAAGCTCCACGAAGAGTTAATAATCCGTTAATCATCCCCCCCCAAGATGGTGCAATTAACATCACAGAAAATGCAACGCCTAAGTTCTGAGCCCAATCTGGTAATGATGTATATAATAAATGATGAGGTCCTGCCCAGATATAAATAAATATTAACGACCAAAAGTGTACAATAGATAATCTATACGAATATACAGGGCGATTTGCTGCTTTAGGTACAAAATAATACATTAACCCTAAAAACGGGGTTGTTAAAAAGAATGCTACCGCATTATGTCCATACCACCATTGTACTAATGCATCTTGTACCCCCGCATATACTGAATATGATTTAAGAAAACCTACTGGTAATGCTAAACTGTTAAATATATGTAATACAGCTACAGTTACAAAGGTTCCTAAATAAAACCAAATAGCTACGTATAAATGTCGTTGTCTTCTTTGAAAAATAGTCCAAATCATATTAACTCCAAATGCTACCCATACCAATGCAATAGCAATGTCTATTGGCCATTCTAATTCAGCATACTCTTTAGAGCTTGTATATCCTAAAGGTAACGTTATCGCTGCTGCAACAATTATTAATTGCCACCCCCAGAAATTAAAGTTACTTAAAAAATCACTCGCCATACGTGCTTTTAACAATCGCTGTAACGAGTAATAAACTCCCGAAAAAATGGCATTTCCTACAAAAGCAAAAATCACTGCATTTGTATGTAATGGTCTTAAACGCCCAAAACTTAACCATGAAATTCCATCAGTTAAATTTGGGAATAAAAACATAAAAGCCAATAACAATCCTACTGAAAAACCTACTATTCCCCATAGTAAGGTTGCGTAGATGAATTTTTTTACGATCTTATTATCGTAATAAAATTGTTGCATTTCCATAATCTATTTGAATTTAATATCTATTGTTAGTTCTTTAATTATTTATAGTTTCATTATTCTTTAAGTGACTTATATATTGCTTAAAAAATTACTTTTTATATGAACAGCTTAAGACTTTTTTGTTTCTTCTTTTACCAGTTCATCATCAAACAACATACGAACTGATGGTGTGTACGAATCATCATACTGTCCATTTTTTACTGAAACAATAAATGCTATAAAGAAAATAATAGCCACTAAAATACTTAGTGTAAGTAGTAAGTAAATAACGCTCATATCTTGCCTGATAATTATAGTTCAAAAGTAGGTGTGAAGACTTTCTTAAAACATGACTTTTGTCATGTTTCAAAATTTGTTTTGAAATTATTTAACCCTAAAAAAAAGGGTTTTATATTCAAAAATATAAAACCCTTTTTTTATTAAGCACTCTAAAGTTTATCTCAAAACCCTTTTTAACCCTATCATTAAATTTCTTTCCAAAATCTCATATTTCCCATCTGATAAAAACAACTCTTTTATTTCTTCAAATAGGGTATTTATTTCTTCTTTGTCGTAGTTTAAATTTTTAAGTGATTCATTAATTTTCTGAATACTTGTGTAGTCATTATCTTTTTCAAACTCATTGTGCATTTTTTTATATATTTCTTTGTTTGTTTTTAACGAAATAGTTTCAAGTTCTTCTTTTGTTTCTTTATAATCTGCATTTATACAATAAATAAAAAGATAAGTTTGTAGCTCTTCCTTTGACCAATTTACTTCAATATTTTTCATGACATACGGTTTTTAGGTTTACTTAAATTTAATTATTTTTTAGGTAGACACACAATGATATTTATCATGAACCATTAATTAACAAAAAGTTATATAGTCATTGAAAACAGTTTAGTTTCTGGTTGTTTTTCATGTAATTTTTTATCGAATGCCATACAAATATTACGTACATATGGTCTTGCTTTTTCAGGAACTTTTAACTTGTTTCCTTTAATAAAAACAAGCCCATCCTGTATCATTTCTTCTAATTTTTCTATGTGGTTTTCTACATTTTCAATCTGTAACGAATCTTCTTCCCAGGAAGTGGAAAAATGACACATAATATTTAAGATGTGTTTTCTAATAATTAAATCTTCTTCTGATAATATATGCCCTCTAAAAACAGGGATTTCTCCATCATTTACAATTCTTTCGTACTCTTTTACCGTTTTTACATTTTGTGCAAACCCATACCAAGAATCAGATATTGATGACATTCCTAAACCAATCATTAATTGCGTTTTATTAGCAGTATACCCCATAAAATTACGGTGCAATGTTTTCTCTTGAGTGGCCTTGTATAAACTATCTGTTGGCAATGCAAAATGATCCATTCCTATTTCTACATACCCCATTTCTGCAAATAATTCTTTTCCTATTTCATACAGTTCTCTTTTTTCTTCATTCTTAGGTAAATTATCTTCATTAAAACCTCGTTGACCTACTCCTTTTACCCATGGTACATGCGCATAACTATAAAACGAAATTCTATCTGGTTCTAATTCTTTTGTCTTGTTAATAGTGTAAATCACATTTTCTTTCGTTTGAAATGGAAGTCCAAATACTAAGTCGTGACTAATAGATGTATACCCTATTTTTTTTGCCCAATTGTGTACTTTTTGTACATTTTCAAAAGGCTGTACTCTATGAATAGCTTCTTGTACTTTTGGATTATAATCTTGTACCCCAAAACTTACTCTTGTAAAACCTAAATTGTATAAAGTTTGTAAATGCTCTTTTGTGGTATTATTGGGATGTCCTTCAAAACTAAACTCATGTTCTGGATGTTTTTCAGCATTGATAAAAATCCCATCAATTAATTTTTTTAATTGGGTTTCTGAAAAAAATGTTGGTGTTCCTCCTCCTAAGTGAATTTCCTTTATCACAGGTCTTTCATCAACTAAATTAACATATAACTTCCACTCTTTTAAAACTGTTTCAATATATGGATCTTCCATTTCATGTCGTTTTGTTATATGTTTATGACAAGCACAAAACGTACATAAACTTTCACAAAATGGTAAGTGAATATATAAGCTAATTCCTTCTGATGAGTTGCTTTCTATAAACGATTGTTTAAAAGTTTTAATCCATTTTTCTTTTGAAAAAGTATCATTATTCCAATACGGAACTGTTGGATAGCTTGTATATCTAGGGCCTGGAATGTTATATTTTTGTATTAGTAAATTTTTCATTTATTTATTTTCTTAAAGGTTATTAAAACCTCTTCCTGCTACTAGAAATGTAATTACGCCAATTCTAGAGCTATTTCTATCATTTCTTTAAAAGTTTGTTCTCTTTCTTCTGCAGTAGTTCTTTCTCCTGTGACTAAACTATCTGAAATCGTTAAAATTGATAATGCATTTACTTTATATTTTGCTGCAACGGTGTATAATCCGTTGGTTTCCATTTCGACACACAACACTCCATAAGATGCCCACTTTTTATAGCTTTCAAATTCATCTGCATAAAACTCATCTGAACTTAAAATGTTTCCTGCTTTTAATGGAATTTCTTTTTCTTTTGCTGCATCAACAGCCTTTTGAAACAACTCAAAACTTGCCGTTGGTGCAAAATCAGCCCCGTTAAAACGGATTGTATTTAACCCTGAATTAGTAGACGCTGCCATAGCAATAACAATATCACGGATTTTTACTTCTTTTTGATAAGAACCTGCAGACCCAACTCTGATTAAATTTTTAACTCCGTACTCATTAATTAATTCATGTGCATAGATTAATGCAGAAGGAATCCCCATACCTGTTCCTTGTACAGAGACTCTTTTTCCTTTATAGGTTCCTGTGAATCCTAACATCCCTCGAACATCGTTATAACAAACAGGATTTTCCAAAAATGTTTCTGCAATCCATTTTGCACGCATAGGATCACCTGGTAATAAAACAGTTTCTGCTATTTCTCCTTTTTTTGCTTCTATATGTACGCTCATTCTTTGTTTTTTTTAATTATTAAAAACCGCTGTGTTAATACTGATCTTTATCAGAGATACCACTAGTTACTAAAGCTACTCCTGAAGAAGTTCCTAAACGAGTGACCCCAATTTCTACATACTTCTTAGCTGTTTCTATATCTCTAATACCTCCTGCTGCTTTTATCTGAGCCTTTCCGTCTACAACACTATCCATAATCATAACATCTTCAAAAGTTGCTCCTCCTGTACCAAAACCTGTGGATGTTTTTACAAAATCAGCTCCAGCTTCTACAGCTAGTTGACTTGCTACTTTAATTTGTTCTTTAGATAAATAGCAGTTTTCAAAAATTACTTTTAAAACATTTTCACCTATTTCTTCTTTAATCAATCTAATTTCTTTTTCTACATAGTTTTCTTCTCCATCTAACAATTTTCCGATATTAATTACCATATCAATTTCTGAAGCTCCCTTTTTTATGCAATCTTTAGCTTCAAAAACCTTAGCCTTGGTTGTCATTCCTCCTAATGGAAAACCTATTACTGCTGCTACTTTTACTTCTGAACCTTGTAACTCTTTAGCTGCTAACTCTACATAACATCCATTTACACAAACTGCATAAAAATTATATTCTTTAGCTTCGTTACATAGTTTTACAATATCAGTTTTTATAGCTGTGGCTTTTAGTAAAGTATGATCTATATATTTATTAATCTGCATATTTTTATTTTATTTTTCTTCCTAATACATTGGTAGCTATGGTTGTAAATATAACTACGCTAATTGAACTCAGCGGCATTAAAATGGCTGCTATTACTGGCATTAACTGACCTGTTATCGCAAAATAAAGTCCTATAACATTATACATTAAAGATAGTAAAAAACAATATTTTATAATTTTTATCGCTTTTTGTGATGTTTTTATGTAGTTTTCTATCTCACTGAATTTTGAAGCGTCTAGAATAGCATCACAAGCTGGTGAAAACACATTTATGTTTTCTGACAATGCTATTCCTACATTACTTTGTGCTAGTGCACCTGCATCGTTTAAACCATCACCAATCATCAACACACTTTTCTTTTTTTCTTGTAATTCTTCTACGTAGTGTAATTTATCTTGTGGTTTTTGATTGAATAGAAATGCAGTTTTCTCTGGTAATAATTCCTCTAAAAATTCTTTTTCTCCTTCATTATCTCCTGAAACTACTGATAAATCATAATTCTTACTTAAATCAAAAAACAAGTTCTCAACTCCTTTTCTATAAGCATTCTTAAATATATATTTTCCTTTGTACTCGTTATTTACACTAATATGAACTGACGTATCTAGGTTTGATTGTTCTTTTGCGTTTTTCACAAAAGAAGATGAACCTATTTTTATAGTTGTTTGCTGGTATTTTGCTTCAATTCCTTTTCCTATATGTTCTTGATAACCATTAACAGGCAACATTTCTTCTTCTAAAGAAGTATATAGCATTCTACTTAATGGATGATTTGATGATCTTAGAGAGCTTTTTAATATTGATTTTTGAGTTTTATCTAATTCTTTTCCTTGATACGTTATTGTATTTTCTTTATTCGTAGTAAGTGTACCTGTCTTATCAAAAATTACTGAATTTACAGCTGCCAACTGTTCTACTACTGTAGCATTTTTTAAATAGAATTTCTTTCTTCCAAAAATTCGCAACATATTTCCTAAGGTAAATGGTGCTGCTAATGCAATAGCACACGGACATGCTATAATTAATACTGACGTAAATACATTTAATGCTACACTTGAATCGTGATACAACCAAAATACTGTAGATAAAAACGCTATTGACAATACAATTATCGTAAAGTTTTTACTGATTTTATCAGTTAAGGTTTTGAATGATGAGTTTTTATCTTTTTGAAATACATCGTTACTCCATAACTGTGTTAAATAACTTTGTGAAACTGAAGCTAGCACTTCCATTTCTATACTTCCTGATAGTTGTTTTCCTCCTGCAAATAATTTATCTCCTGACTTTTTATTTACAGGAACTTCTTCGCCTGTAACAAAGCTATAATCTATTTTTGCTTCTCCGCTAATTAAAATCCCATCAACAGGAATTAACTCTTGATTCCTAATTAATAATCTATCTCCTTTGTTAACGTCATAAATTTGTATACTTTCTTCTTTATTATTACTAATTATTTTGGTTACAGCGATTGGAAAATATGATTTATAATCACGCTCAAATGATAAGAAATTATAAGTCTTTTGCTGAAAAAACTTCCCTAGCAACAAAAAGAAAACCAACCCTGTTAAACTATCAAAAAAACCTGTTCCTAAATCAAGAACTATTTCTGCTGTACTGCGTATAAATAATACTAAAATTCCTAAAGCAATTGGAACATCAATATTTAAAATTTTTGAACGAAGTCCTTTGTAAGCAGAAATGAAATAATCTTGTCCTGCATAAAAAACTACAGGAAGTGAAAATATAAACATTAACCAACGGAAGATTCCTTTGTATTGTTCTAACCAATACTCGGATACCTCGAAGTACTCTGGAAACGATAAAAACATCACATTTCCAAAAGCAAAACCAGCTATTCCTAGCTTATAAATTAAGCTACGATCTACTTTTTTCTTACCAATCTCGTAATCTTCTAAGCTTATATAAGGTTCATAACCAATAGAGCTTAATAGTAATACGATTTCTTTTAATGTAATTTTTTCAGTATTGTAAGTAATTCTGACTGTTTTCTTCGGAAAATTAACCTGTGATGAAGTTACATACTTTTGTAATTTATGTAAATTTTCTAACACCCAAATACATGAGCTACAGTGTATGTGTGGAATGTATAAGTTTATTACCTGAACATTCCCATCGTTAAATTCTAATAGTTTATCTACAATGGGTTCATTATCCAAGAAATCATATTTTCCTTGTATCTCTTCAGGTATTGCTCCTGGATTGTTTTGAAAATCGTAATAACAAGTTAAATCGTTCTCTGAAAAAATTTCATAAACTGTTTTACATCCATTACAGCAGAAAAATTTATCTTCTACTGTAATTGTTTTTGTATCGCACTCGTTACCACAATGAAAACATGTTGTGCTTTCCATATTTACTCTTTTGCCTAGTGCAAATGTCCAATAAGGCATCAAATTAAAACATGATAATTGTCAGGTTTTGCGTATATTTGAGTAGTAAAAAAGGGCATATTTATGAGTAAGTGTGAGCAATGTATCATTCGAGAATTCAACTCTTTGAAGGCTTTAACTAAAGATGAGTTAATAAGAATCACAGGGTGTAAAACGTCTAAGAAAATAAAAAAAGGAGAAGTTCTTTTTGATGAAGGTGAGTACATTAATGGTGTATTTTGTATTAAAGATGGTGTTTGTAAGGTTTCTAAAATGAGTGATAATGGTAGAGACCAAATTATTCATTTAATTAAAAAAGGAGATATCATAGGAGAACGTAGTTTAATTAACAATGAAGCTTCTAATTTAAAAGCTATCGCAGTTAATGATATGGAAGTTTGTTTTATTCCAAAAGAAGAGATTATTAGAGATTTAGAAAGTAATACTGATTTTTCTTTAGACCTTTTAAGAAAAATGGCAAACTCACTAAAGAAAGCAGATGATGTTATTGTTGACATGGCTCAAAAAACTGTAAAACAACGTTTAGCTGCTACACTTTTGTTTTTAGAAACAAAGTTTGATAAAAATGATAATGGCTCTATAAAAGTTAACTTATCTAGAGAAGATATAGCTAATATTATAGGTACAGCAACTGAAAGTGCTATTCGTTTACTTTCAGAATTTAAAAAGAAAAAACTAATCGATTTAAAAGGTAAAGAAGTATTTATAACCGATATAAAAGCTTTAAAAGACCTTTCTGAAGGTTTTTAATTTCGTTAATTTTAATTCTGTTTCATAATAACAGTTTGAATTTAAAACTGTCCTGTTTTTGGGGAAGCCTACACTCTTCTACAAATGTACTAATTGATTTAAATGATTTGTTTTTCATTTTTTTGAAATATTTAAATTAATAATTAAGTTACTTAAATAATTTATTCATTTTATGATATTTCCATATATCATACTCAACACTAGGAAGACCTATATTTAATTCCTTTCTATTCTTATTATAGAAAGCATAATCTTCCTTTTTCAAAAAAGGAGTATTATAAGTTCCGTAGATTTGAGGTTTACCGCTATATAAATACATTTGATCTACCATTCTTGCATAAACAAAAGGAGAGCAAACACCGTTTAACACAAAATCTTTTACTTTTGGAAGAAAAAAATTTTTTCTTATTTTTTCATTTGTATGAAGTAATAATACTTCTGGGTTAATTATTTCAAAATCTATTAAATGATTTCCAATAACAAATTCATTAGGGTATATTTTTTTTAAAAAAAGATCTTTGAGAATTTTTTCATTCTTTAAATCAATTTTCATAAGCTTTTCTTCTTTGTCAGCTTTATCATAATAAGTTCTATAATATTGATCATCTTCAATAAGTGAAGCTATCTTTAATCTTAAATTTAAATCTATCTTTTTCATATAAACTTTCCTTAAAGAATCATATTCTCTACCAAGTTTATATTTATCATAATAAATATTAAGCAATGAATCATTAATTATAATATCTTTTATACCTCCGTGATTAGAAAAGTAACATTCAAGTTCATTTTTCCTTATTTTTTTCCCTGAATTAACTTTACTTTTTAAATAAGTTAAATATTCTGAAGTTGTAAATCCATTTTTAGACTCATATTTAGAAAATAAATCATCAAGTATTTTATACGACTCTTTATTTTTACCAGCAAAGAACAAACTATCAGCCTTATATACATTAAAGAAATAATTTTTGTAACTTTCTTCTTTTTTATTTACATCTTGTGCACTTACACAATTTGTAAGAACAGTCAGCAATATTAAAAAAAAGTTTTTTTTCATTTTAAGAACTATTTTTAGAATAAAGGTTTTGAATTAAATTATCAGTATTATTAAATACTTTTCAACATCCAACAACTATTATTACAATAAATTTTCTACCCTTATTTTTTGTTAATTATATAGAATAGCAATTATTCAATTTTTTTGCTAATTAATTTAAATTACAAGTAAAATAAAAATATTTTACGTTTTATTTTAATGAGTCGTTTACTTTTTTTTAAACAAGAAAAACCTACACTAGTATCTAGAGTAGGTCTTTACTTCCTTAAGTTTTAACTTTTAAGCTTCACCCGTAGTACCTCCAAAATTCATTGGAATTGGTGGTTGCTCATAATCTTTTATTTCACCGTGAGCTTGTTCAAACTTACGAATATTGTCTGCTAAAGCTTTTGATAAACGTTTTGCATGTTGTGGAGTTAAAATAATTCTTGATTTTACTTTTGCTTTAGGTACACCAGGCATAATATTTATAAAATCAACTATAAACTCTGATACCGAATGATTTATGATAGCTAAATTACTATAGGTTCCTTCTGCTACTTCTTGATCTAACTCTATATTTAATTGCGGTTCTTTCTTATTGTCTTCCATAATTATTAAATATTATTTATTAAAAAAGTAAGGGTTTAGAGCTGTAAGAACTCTAAACCCTTGGTATTATTTATAAACTTACGTTTTTATAAACTTTGTTCAATCTCATCCTTAGGTCCAACTATTATATCTTCGTAAGCTCTCATTCCTGTACCCGCTGGTATACGTTTACCAACAATTACATTTTCTTTTAATCCTTCTAAGGTATCAATTTTACCATTTACAGCGGCTTCATTTAATACTTTAGTTGTTTCCTGGAATGATGCTGCAGAGATAAATGACTTCGTTTGTAATGATGCTCTAGTAATACCTTGTAATACTTGTTCAGCTGTTGCTGGTTGAGCATCACGTGCCACTACTAAGTTTTTATCTTCTCTACGTAATAACGAGTTTTCATCTCTTAATTGACGAGCTGAAACTATTTGTCCTGCTTTTAAACTTGCAGAATCACCAACTTCTTCAACAACTTTCATTCCGTAAATAGCGTCATTTTCTTTAATAAAGTCAATTTTATGAACTAATTGATTTTCTAAGAATAAAGTATCTCCTGAATCAATAATTCTAACTTTACGCATCATTTGACGTACTACTACTTCGAAATGCTTATCGTTAATCTTTACCCCTTGTAAACGATATACTTCTTGAATTTCATTTACTAAGTATTCTTGTACTGCTGAAGGTCCTTTAATATTTAAGATATCTATAGGAGTAATTGCTCCATCAGATAATGGCATTCCTGCTTTAATAAAATCGTTTTCTTGAACTAAGATTTGATTAGACAACTTAATTAAGTATTTCTTAATCTCTCCAGTTTTAGACTCGATAATAATTTCACGGTTACCACGCTTAATTTTACCAAATGATACAACTCCATCAATTTGTGCTACTACTGCTGGGTTAGAAGGGTTACGTGCTTCGAATAACTCTGTTACACGTGGTAAACCTCCTGTAATATCTCCTGCTTTACCAGACTTACGAGGAATCTTAACTAATATTTTACCTGATTCTACTTTATCTCCATCACTTACCATTAAGTGTGCTCCTACTGGTAAACTGTACGAACGTAAAGCATTACCATCAGCATCTTCAATAATTAATGAAGGAATGATTTTCTTATTCTTAGAATCTGTAATTACTTTTTCTTGGAAACCTGTTTGTTCGTCAACTTCTACAGAGAAGTTAATTCCTTGTTCTAAGTTATCAAACTTAACTTTTCCTCCGAACTCAGAAACAATAACTCCGTTAAATGGATCCCATTGACATACAGCATCTCCTTTCTTAATTGTCTTTCTATCTTTATCAAAGATGATAGAACCATAAGGAATAATGTTAGTACTTAATACAATTCCTGTTTTCTTATCTGTAATTTTAATTTCTGCTGTACGAGAAATTACGATATCTACTTCTTCTCCTGCTGAATCTTTACCTTTAACAGTACGTAAATCATCAATTGATACAGAACCCTCGAATTTAGCAATTAACTTATTATCTTCAGATATATTTCCTGCTACCCCTCCAACGTGGAATGTACGTAATGTTAACTGTGTACCAGGTTCTCCAATAGATTGTGCTGCAATTACACCTACTGCTTCACCTCTTTGAACTTTTTTACCTGTTGATAAGCTTTGTCCGTAACATTTTTCACAAATTCCTCTTTCAGACTCACAAGTTAATGCCGAACGTACTTCTACTTTATCAATTCCTGAAGCTTCAATTCTATCAGCTGATGCTGGTGTAATTAACTCTCCAGCTTCAACTAGTAAATCATCAGAATTTGGTGCGTATACATCGTATAATGCTGTACGTCCTGTAATTCTCTCGCTTAAAGGTTCTACGATTTCATCATTTTTCTTTAATGGAGCTACTTCTAACCCTCTTAAAGTACCACAATCTACTTCGTTTACAATAACATCTTGAGATACATCTACTAAACGACGTGTTAAATATCCTGCATCGGCTGTTTTTAATGCGGTATCAGCAAGACCTTTACGTGCACCGTGCGTTGAGATAAAGTATTCTAAAATTGATAATCCTTCTTTAAAGTTCGATAAAATCGGGTTTTCAATAATTTCTCCACCTCCGGCAGTAGATTTTTTAGGTTTTGCCATTAATCCACGCATACCTGTTAACTGACGAATCTGTTCTTTAGATCCACGTGCTCCAGAATCTAACATCATGTATACTGAGTTAAATCCTTGTTGATCTTCACGTAAACGCTTCATCGATAATTCTGTTAATCGGTTGTTGGTAGATCCCCAAACATCAATTACCTGATTATAACGTTCTTTCTGGGTTAACATACCCATGTTATAGTTCATAATGATTCCATCCACTTCTTTGTTCGCTTCAGCAATCATTGCTTGTTTTTCTTCTGGAATAATGATATCTCCTAATGAGAATGATAAACCTCCTTCGAAGGCATATTTATATCCCATGTTCTTAATTTCATCTAAGAATTTTCCTACCGAAGGAATATTTGTAACTTTTAAAATGTTACCAATAATTCCTCTTAATGATTTCTTAGTTAAAACTTCATTGATATACCCAGCAGCTTCTGGTACAACTTCGTTAAATAAAACTCTACCTACTGTAGTTTCGATAATCTTAGTAACTTGTTTACCTTCTTCTACGTCTTGAGTACGTACTTTTATACCAGCATTTAAGTCTACTTTATCTTCGTTTAAAGCAATAATAACTTCTTCTGGTGAATAGAAAGTTAATCCTTCTCCTTTAATAGGCACTTCAGGAGTTGACTTTCTTTCTTTAGTCATATAGTATAACCCTAAAACCATATCCTGAGACGGTACCGTAATTGGTGCTCCGTTTGCAGGGTTTAAGATATTGTGAGAAGCTAACATTAATAATTGTGCTTCTAAAATAGCTTCTGGTCCTAATGGTAAGTGAACCGCCATTTGATCTCCATCGAAATCGGCGTTAAAGGCTGTACACACTAATGGGTGTAAACGAATTGCTTTACCTTCAATTAATTTCGGTTGGAATGCTTGAATACCTAAACGGTGTAAAGTAGGGGCACGGTTTAATAAAACTGGATGTCCTTTAATTACATTTTCTAAAATATCCCAAACAACTGGTTCTTTTCTATCTATAATCTTCTTTGCAGATTTTACTGTCTTAACAATTCCTCTTTCGATTAACTTACGAATAACAAAAGGTTTGTATAATTCAGCTGCCATATCTTTTGGCAATCCACATTCGTATAATTTTAACTCAGGTCCAACAACAATTACCGAACGTGCAGAGTAATCAACACGCTTACCTAATAAGTTTTGACGGAAACGTCCTTGTTTACCTTTTAAACTATCAGATAATGATTTTAAAGGTCTGTTAGACTCCGTTTTTACTGCTGATGATTTACGTGTGTTATCAAATAATGAATCTACTGATTCTTGTAACATACGTTTTTCATTACGCAAAATTACTTCAGGTGCTTTAATTTCCATTAATCGTTTTAAACGATTGTTACGGATAATTACACGACGATATAAATCATTTAAATCAGAAGTAGCAAAACGACCACCATCTAATGGTACTAATGGACGTAATTCTGGTGGAATAACCGGAACTACTTTCATAATCATCCATTCTGGATTGTTCTCTCTATTCTTTTGAGAATCTCTGAATGCTTCAACAACATTTAAACGCTTTAATGCTTCGTTTTTACGTTGTTTAGAAGTTTCAGTGTTTGCTTTATGACGTAACTGATATGATAACTCATCTAAATCGATTCTTTCTAATAAATCGATTAAACATTCTGCTCCCATTTTAGCGATAAACTTATTAGGATCAGAATCTTCTAAGTACATATTTTCTTGTGGAAGCTCATCTACGATATCTAAATACTCTTCCTCTGTTAGAAAATCCATTTTTTGTAATGGCTCTCCTTCAGTGTTTTTAGCAATACCTGGTTGAATTACTACATAACGCTCGTAGTAAATAATCATATCTAACTTCTTAGATGGTAAACCTAAAAGGTACCCCATTTTGTTAGGTAATGATCTAAAATACCAAATATGTGCTACTGGCACAACTAAGTTGATATGACCTACTCTATCTCTACGTACTTTTTTCTCAGTAACTTCAACACCACAACGGTCACAAACGATACCTTTATATCGAATTCTTTTATATTTCCCACACGCACACTCATAGTCTTTTACAGGACCAAAGATACGCTCACAAAACAACCCATCTCTTTCTGGTTTGTGTGTACGGTAGTTAATAGTTTCTGGTTTTAACACCTCTCCTTTAGAAGCCTCTAAAATAGACTCAGGTGATGCTAGACCTATTGAAATTTTGTTAAACTTCTTAACAGTGTATTTTTCGTTTTTTCTTGCCATGATAATGGATTCGAATTAAAAATAAATGTCTTATAATAAGACTGATATTGAAAAAATGATTTGTCTCAGAGCATTTGCTCTGAGACATTTCACTGTGATTATTCTTCTAACTTAACGTCTAAACCTAAACCTTTAAGTTCGTGCATTAATACGTTAAATGATTCTGGTAAACCTGGTTCTGGCATTTCTTCTCCTTTAACGATAGATTCGTAAGTTTTAGCTCTACCTAATACGTCATCAGATTTTACAGTTAAGATTTCACGTAAGATACTTGATGCACCATATGCTTCAAGTGCCCATACCTCCATCTCACCAAAACGTTGACCTCCAAACTGAGCTTTACCTCCTAATGGTTGTTGTGTAATTAATGAGTATGGTCCAATAGAACGTGCATGCATTTTATCTTCAATCATGTGTCCTAACTTAATCATGTAAATTACACCTACTGTTGCAGGTTGGTCAAAACGTTTACCAGTACCTCCATCATATAAGTATGTGTGTCCGTAACGCGGTATTCCAGCTTCGTCTGTTAACGTATTGATCTCATCAATATTTGCTCCATCGAAAATAGGTGTTGCATATTTTTGACCTAATTTTTGACCTGCCCATCCAAGAACAGTTTCATAAATTTGACCAATATTCATACGTGATGGTACGCCTAATGGGTTTAATACAATATCAACTGGTGTTCCGTCTTCTAAGAAAGGCATATCTTCTTGACGTACAATACGAGCAACAATACCTTTGTTTCCGTGACGTCCTGCCATTTTATCTCCTACTTTTAATTTACGCTTCTTAGCTACATAAATTTTAGCTAATTTTAAAATTCCTGCTGGCAATTCATCTCCTACAGAAATTGTGAATTTCTCACGACGTAAAACTCCTTGTAAGTCGTTTACTTTTATTTTATAATTGTGAACTAATTCTACAACTAAATCGTTTAACTCCTTATCGGTTGTCCAAGTTCCATTTAAATGTGTAAAGTCTTCAACAGAGTTTAACATTTTTTGAGTGAACTTTTTCCCTTTTGGTAATACTTCTTCTCCTAAGTCATTAAATACTCCTTGTGAAGTTTTACCAGATACCAAGTTGAATAATTTTTCTACTAAAGTATCTTTTAATATTTCAAATTTAGACACGTACGATGCTTCTAAAGCTGCAATTGCTTCTTTATCACGAGCACGCTTGTTCTTATCTTTTACTGCACGTTTGAATAATTTTTTATTAATTACTACCCCTCTTAATGATGGAGAAGCTTTTAATGATGCATCTTTTACATCACCTGCTTTATCACCAAAGATAGCACGTAATAATTTTTCTTCAGGAGTTGGATCAGATTCTCCTTTTGGTGTAATCTTACCAATTAAGATATCACCTGGGTTTACTTCTGCTCCAATACGAATCATTCCGTTTTCATCTAAGTCTTTTGTAGCCTCTTCAGAAACGTTAGGAATATCGTTTGTCAATTCTTCTGCTCCTAATTTTGTATCACGAACATCTAATGAATATTCATCAATATGTATAGATGTAAAGATATCTTCACGAACTACTTTTTCAGAAATTACAATCGCATCCTCAAAGTTATACCCTTTCCAAGGCATGAAGGCTACTTTCATATTTCTACCTAAAGCTAATTCTCCTTTTTGTGTAGCATATCCTTCACAAAGTACTTGACCTTCTTCAACTCTATCACCTACTTTTACAATTGGTTTTAGGTTAATATTAGTACCTTGATTGGTTTTTCTAAACTTAATTAAGTCATACGATTTTTCATCAGAGTCAAAGCTTACCATACGCTCTTCTTCTGTTCTATCATACTTAATTGTTATTTTATTAGCATCTACATACTCAACTACTCCTGCTCCTTCTGCATTAATTAAGATACGTGAATCTTTTGCTACTCTACGCTCTAAACCTGTACCTACAATTGGAGATTCTGGACGTAATAATGGAACTGCTTGACGCATCATGTTTGATCCCATTAATGCACGGTTAGCATCATCATGTTCTAAGAAAGGAATTAATGATGCTGAAATTGAAGCAATTTGGTTTGGAGCAACGTCCATATAATTAATTGCTTCTGGGTTTTCAACTGGAAAATCACCTTCTTCACGAGCAATAACTCTATCACGTTGAATCTTACCGTCTTCAGCTACTGGTAGGTTAGATTGTGCAATCTTCATTCCTTCTTCCTCTTCTGCACTTAAGTAGATAGGATCTTCATTTTGAACTATACCTCCTTCTACTTTTTTATATGGAGTTTCAATGAATCCCATATTATTTACTTTAGCATAAACAGCTAAAGAAGAGATAAGTCCAATGTTTGGTCCTTCAGGTGTTTCAATAGGGCATAAACGACCATAGTGAGTATAATGAACATCACGAACCTCAAAACCTGCTCTTTCACGCGATAAACCTCCAGGCCCTAAAGCTGATAAACGACGTTTATGTGTAATTTCTGCTAATGGATTTGTTTGATCCATGAACTGAGATAACTGGTTGGTACCAAAAAAAGAGTTAATTACTGATGATAATGTTTTTGCATTAATTAAGTCGATTGGAGTAAATACTTCGTTATCACGAACATTCATTCTTTCACGAATAGTACGTGCCATACGAGCTAAACCTACACCGAACTGACCTGCTAATTGTTCTCCTACAGTTCTAACACGACGATTAGATAAGTGATCGATATCATCTACTTCAGCTTTTGAATTGATTAACTCAATTAAATACTTAATAATAGTAATAATATCGTTCTTAGTTAATACCTTCTGATCTATATCTTCATTTAACTGAAGTTTGGTATTCATTCTAAAACGCCCTACTTCACCTAAGCTATAACGTTGCTCTGAAAAGAATAATTTTTCAATAATTCCTCTTGCAGTTTCCTCGTCTGGCGGTTCAGCATTACGTAATTGTCTATATACATGCTCTACAGCTTCTTTTTCAGAATTAGTAGGGTCTTTTTGTAATGTATTATGAATGATAGCATAATCTGCTTGCTGGTTATCTTCTTTGTGTAGTAACACAGTTTTAGCTCCAGCTTCGATTATTTCATCAATGTGTTCTTTTTCTATAATAGTATCACGATCGAAAATTATTTCGTTTCGCTCGATAGATACAACTTCACCTGTATCTTCATCTACGAAATCTTCGTGCCAAGTTTTTAACACTCTTGCTGCTAATTTTCGCCCTAATACTTTCTTTAATCCTGCTTTAGAAACTTTTACTTCTTCAGCTAAATCAAAGATTTCTAAAATATCTTTATCTCTTTCAAAACCTATGGCTCTGAATAATGTTGTTACTGGTAATTTTTTCTTTCTATCAATGTAGGCATACATTACCTGATTGATATCAGTGGCAAATTCTATCCAAGAACCTTTAAAAGGTATTACTCTTGCAGAATATAATTTAGTTCCATTTGCGTGGAATGATTGGCCAAAGAATACACCTGGTGATCGGTGTAATTGTGACACTACAACTCTTTCTGCACCATTAATTATAAAGGTACCTGAGTTTGTCATATAAGGAATTGTACCTAAGTAAACATCTTGAACAATTGTTTCAAAATCTTCGTGTTCTGGGTCGGTACAATATAATTTTAAACGTGCTTTTAGAGGTACACTATGAGTTAATCCACGCTCTATACATTCTTGTATGCTATATCTTGGTGGATCTACAAAGTAGTCTAAAAATTCTAAAACAAATTGATTACGTGTATCTGTAATCGGAAAGTTATCCATGAAAGTTTTATACAAACCTTCTTCACCTCGCTCTTCAGCTTTAGTTTGCAATTGGAAGAAATCTTGGAAAGATTTCACCTGAATATCTAAAAAATCTGGATAATCAGTCCCTAACTGCGATGACGCGAAGTTAATTCTTTCAGTAGTATTTATCGTTGCCAAAAGAGATGCTATTTTTAATTAAAAATATTATTTTTGAAACTCATTTGTTTCAATACTGCAATTTTAATTGCTTTTACTGATTAAAAATCAGCACTTTATAATCGTAAGGTCACAATTAAAAAACATTGTGAAAATAAAGAACGAATATATACACAAAATGGTTTAGGTCTAAAAACATTAGTTTTTAGTACCTAAACCTTTATTGTTTTTTCCCGTTTTGTTACAAACCGGGACTATAGCTTACTTAAGCTCTACCTCAGCTCCTGCTTCTTCTAAAGACTTTTTAAGACCTTCTGCCTCATCTTTAGACACTCCTTCTTTAATTGGAGCTGGTGCGCTATCTACAATACCTTTAGCTTCTTTTAATCCTAATCCAGTTAATTCTTTAACTAACTTAACAACTGCTAATTTAGAACCTCCTGCTGCTTTTAAGATAACATCAAATTCAGTTTTCTCTTCTGCTGCATCTCCACCACCTGCTGCTGGTCCTGCTACTGCTACTGCTGCTGCTGCTGGCTCAATACCATATTCTTCTTTTAAAATATCAGCTAATTCATTAACTTCTTTTACTGTTAAGTTAACTAATTGCTCTGCGAAATCTTTTAAATCTGCCATTTTAATTGTTTTTAAAAATTTTATTTATTTAGTTTATTAGTGCGCGTAATTATTTTTCTGATAATGTTTTTAAGATACCTGATAACTTACCACCACCTGATTGTAATGCTGAAACAACATTCTTAGCAGGAGATTGTAATAAGGTAATAACATCTCCAATAAGTTCTTCTCTAGACTTGATGTTAACAAGTGCGTCTAACTGATTATCACCAATATAAACAGCCTCTTCAACATATGCTCCTTTTAATAAAGGACGGTCTTTTGATTTTTTTCTGAACTCTTTGATAACTTTTGCTGGTGCATTAGCTGCCTCAGCAATTAACATTGAAGTATTTCCTTTTAATACATCTGGTAATTCTCCAAAATCTTTATCAGAAGCTTCCATTGCTTTTGAAAGCAATGTGTTTTTCACAACAGCCAATTGTACGTTTGCTTTAAAACAAGCTCTACGTAAGTTAGATGTAGTTGCTGCATCTAAACCAGAAATATCTGCTAAATAGATGGTACTTGTATCTGCTAATTGTGCTGTTAAATCTTGTATTACTTGTGATTTTTCCTCTCTAGTCATAATTAAAAAGTTTTAACTGCCTTACAATACAGATTTTTCATCTATTGCAACACTAGGACTCATAGTTGAAGACATAAATATGCTCTTAATATAAGCTCCTTTTGCCGCAGTTGGCTTTAATTTAATAAGTGTTTGCAATAACTCATTTGCGTTTTCCTCAATCTTCTTAGCATCGAAAGATACTTTTCCAATTGCCGCATGAACGATACCAGTTTTATCAACTTTAAAGTCAATTTTACCGGCCTTAACTTCAGTTACTGCTTTTGCTACGTCCATTGTCACTGTACCTGTCTTTGGGTTTGGCATTAAACCTCTTGGTCCTAAAATACGACCTAAAGGACCTAACTTACCCATTACACTTGGCATAGTAATGATAACGTCTACATCAGTCCATCCTCCTTTAATTTTTTGAAGGTATTCATCTAATCCAACATAATCAGCGCCTGCTTCTTGAGCTTCTGCTTCTTTATCTGGAGTAACTAATGCTAAAACTTTTACATCTTTACCAGTTCCATGAGGTAATGTTACAACTCCACGAACCATTTGATTAGCTTTACGAGGATCTACTCCTAAACGCACTGCTAAATCAACTGATGCATCAAATTTTACGTTTGTAATCTCTTTAACTAATGCTGATGCATCTTGTAAGCTATAAACTTTAGAGCTATCTACTTTAGCACGAGCTTCTTTTTGCTTTCTAGTAATTGCCATTTCTAAATATCTTTTAAAGTTTAAGCAGGTGCATCACCTGTTACTGTTAATCCCATAGAACGAGCTGTTCCAGCAATCATTCTCATTGCAGACTCTAACTCAAAGGCATTCATATCTACCATTTTGTCTTCTGCAATTCCACGAATTTGATCCCAAGAAACGCTTGCTACCTTTTTCCTATTAGGTTCTCCTGAACCTTTCTTAATTTTGGCCGCTTCTAATAATTGTACTGCGGCTGGTGGAGTTTTTACAACAAATTCAAATGATTTGTCTGTATAAACTGTAATAACAACTGGTAAAACTTTACCTTGTTTGTCCTGTGTACGAGCATTAAACTGCTTACAGAACTCCATGATGTTAACACCGGCAGCACCTAAAGCGGGTCCAACTGGTGGCGACGGATTCGCTGCACCTCCCCTAACTTGTAGTTTAACTAATTTACTTACTTCTTTTGCCATTGTTTAAGATTTAACGATGCGTTTAAATTGGAAGCTTAAACTCATCTAAATATAGGTGTAACAATTATATTTTCTCTACTTGCATATAGTTTAATTCTAATGGTGTTTTTCTTCCGAAAATTTTCACCATTACTTCTAACTTACGCTTTTCTTCATTTACTTTTTCAACAGTTCCATCAAATCCATTGAAAGGACCATCTATTACCTTTACAGTTTCTCCAACCGAATAAGGTATTGCAATGTTCTCATCTTTAACAGAAAGTTCATCTACTTTACCTAACATTCTATTTACTTCAGATTTACGCATTGGAACTGGCTCTCCTCCTTTAGTTTCACCTAAAAAACCAATAACTCCTGTTACTGATTTAATTACGTGAGGAACTTCTCCTGCTAAATTAGCTTCTACCATTACGTAACCTGGAAAATAAACTCTTTCTCTGTTAATTTTCTTACCGTTTCTTACTTGAATAACCTTTTCTGTTGGAACAATTACTTGGTTCACATAATCAGACAACCCATGACGAGCAATTTCTGTCTCGATATAAGTTTTTACCTTATTTTCTTGACCTCCTATAGCTCTAACCACATACCACTTCATCACTGAATCAGCCATTATTAAAACATTTTAAAGAAATTATCTAACCCAGTTTGAAAAACCTTATCTATACCTGCTACAGCCAAAGCAAAAACAATTGTAAATGCTGCAACTACTACAGTTGACTTTTGAGCCTCTTCTCGAGAAATCCAAGTCATGTTGGTATTTAATTCTTCAAAAGAATCTTTAATGTATTGTACAAAGTTACCCATATTTTATCCTTTTAACGAGTTGCAGTTTACACTACAACTCGTTCTAGTTTTGCACGGGTTGAGAGACTCGAACTCCCGACACCTGGTTTTGGAGACCAGTGCTCTACCAACTGAGCTAAACCCGTATTTCAAAGGAGTCTCCTCTTTATAAAAGAGACTCCTTATTCTTTATTATTAAACTATAATTAGTCTAAGATTTCAGTTACCTGACCAGCTCCTACTGTTCTACCTCCTTCACGGATAGCAAACTGTAAACCTGTATTTAATGCGATAGGTTGGATTAAATCAACTGTAATAGTTAAGTTATCGCCTGGCATTACCATTTCTACTCCATCAGGTAAATTGATATTACCAGTTACGTCAGTTGTACGTACGTAAAACTGTGGACGGTAGTTATTATGGAATGGAGTGTGACGTCCACCTTCTTCTTTCTTTAAGATATATACCTCAGCTTTGAACTTAGCATGTGGAGTAATAGAACCTGGCTTACAGATTACCATTCCTCTTTTAATCTGAGTCTTTTCAATACCTCTTAATAAGATACCTGCGTTATCTCCTGCCTCACCTCTATCTAAGATTTGACGGAACATTTCGATACCTGTTACAGTAGATGTTAATTTTTCATCTCCCATACCAATAATCTCTACAGGATCTCCAGTATTAATAATACCAGTTTCGATACGTCCAGTTGCTACTGTACCACGACCTGTAATAGAGAATACATCTTCAATAGGCATTAAGAAATCTTTTTCAGTATCTCTTGGTGGCTCTTCGATCCAAGTATCAACAGCTTCCATTAATTCTAAAACTGTATCAACCCATTTTTGCTCTCCATTTAATGCACCTAAAGCAGAACCTGAAATAACAGGACCATTATCTCCATCGTACTCATAGAAAGATAATAAATCTCTTACTTCCATTTCTACTAACTCTAATAACTCCTCGTCATCAACCATATCAACTTTGTTTAAGAAAACAACGATACGTGGAATACCTACCTGACGACCTAATAAGATGTGTTCACGAGTTTGTGGCATTGGACCATCTGTAGCAGCTACTACTAAGATAGCTCCATCCATTTGTGCAGCACCAGTTACCATGTTTTTTACGTAATCGGCGTGACCTGGACAGTCAACGTGTGCGTAGTGACGGTTAGCTGTTGCATACTCTACGTGAGAAGAGTTAATTGTAATACCTCTTTCTTTTTCTTCTGGAGCGTTATCGATTTGATCAAAAGCTCTCTGCTCAGAAAATCCAGCATCTGCTAATACTTTAGTAATTGCAGCAGTTAAAGTAGTTTTACCGTGATCTACGTGACCAATAGTACCTACGTTTAAGTGCGGTTTCGAACGATCATAAGTTCCTTTTGCCATGATTATTAATTTTAATTCTTAGTTAAATATATTTAGTGTTATTTTTAAACTCTTGTCAAATAAACTCTAAAATAGAGCCAACAACGGGATTTGAACCCGTGACCTCATCCCTACCAAGGATGCGCTCTACCAACTGAGCTATGTCGGCAACGAATTTAGAGCGGGAGACCGGGTTCGAACCGGCGACATTCAGCTTGGAAGGCTGACGCTCTACCAACTGAGCTACTCCCGCAATTTTACTGTTAAGATTTTTGTGGGGAGAGCAGGATTCGAACCTGCGAAGTCGTAAGACAACGGAGTTACAGTCCGTCCCATTTGGCCGCTCTGGAATCTCCCCTAACAATCTTAAATCAAACTTTTAATGAACTTTTGTTCTTTTAGAGCCGATGGAGGGACTCGAACCCACGACCTGCTGATTACAAATCAGCTGCTCTAGCCAGCTGAGCTACATCGGCTTTTGTTATAAAAAAAACAATCCGCTATTTCTAACGGACTGCAAATGTAAAAAGTAATTTTTAATTTTTAAAACTTTTTTTGTTATTTTTTATTGTTTTTATGATACTAGTACATCCTTTGATTTTTCTTTTGATTTTTGTAATTGTCGTTTTAAAGATTCAACCGATACACTAATACCTTCTTCGAAGGTTTTATTTTGTTTTTTCACTATTAACTCATTTCCTGGAATATTAATTTTCACTTCTGTAATTTTATTTTCTTTCTCACTCGTCTTTTGCACTTTTAAAAACACTTCTGCATCAACGATCTTATCATGAAATTTTTCTAATCCTCCTATTTTTTTCTCAATGAAATCAATTAGTTTTTTGTCTGCTGAGAAGTTTACTGATTGCGTGAATACCTTCATAATTGTTCGATCTTTAAATTGACTCTCTAGGATGAGCCTTGTTATACACTTTTTTTATTTGCTCCAAGTTATTATGCGTATATACTTGAGTTGAGGCTAAACTTGAATGCCCTAGTAATTCTTTAACCGAATTTAACGACGCACCGTTATTAAGCAAATGTGTAGCAAAAGCATGCCTTAATACATGGGGGCTTTTTTTAGCTTTTGTAGACACTTTACTAAAGTACAAATTTATTATTCTGTACACAAGGGTTTCATAAATTTTAACCCCTTTTTTAGTTACAAAAAGCACTTCAGAATCTACTGTTTTTAATTTTATTTTTTGATTTAAATATTCTTCTAATGTTTTATAAACTGATGGTAATATCATTACATACCTTTCTTTACTTCTCTTGCCTAATATTTTTATTGTTTTGTTTACGTGATTTATATCTTTCTCCTTAATATTTACAAGTTCTATTCTCCTCATTCCTGTCGAATACATCATTTCTATTATCAATCGATCTCTCACAGATTCAAAATCAGAGTTGTTTTTTATTAATTTTAAAACGTCTTCTATTTCATTTTGGCTGAATGGTGTTTGTATCTTCTTTTGAACTTTTAATGCCTTGTGATTAACTAATGGATTTAATTTTATTTTTCCTATTTTTTGCAAAAATTTATAAAACGATTTTAAAGAACTTACTTTCCTGTTTATACTTCTATTTGAAACTTCGTTATTCACCAAACTAACAATCCATACTCTAATTTGATTATAATGAACATTCTCTAAATCCACCTGATTAAATTCAATTTCACAAAAATCTGTAAACGCAATTAAGTCTATTTTATAGGCTTGAATTGTGTTTTTTGAATACCTTCTCTCAAACTCTAAATACTCCAAAAAAGCTTCTACTAGCATCATTTATTTTATTTATTAATTGAATATACAAAAAAAACCTGTATTGATATCAATACAGGTTTTTATATGTTTTAGGAATAATTACTATCCTACTTCTTCTTGAGTTCTTAATCTTTGAACGTAAGATGCTTTAATCATTTGAGCACGCTTTGCTACAGATGGTTTTGTAAACTGTTTTCTGTTACGTAATTGCTTCATCTTTTTTGTACGATCAAATTTACGCTTATAACGTTTTAACGCTCTATCGATATTCTCTCCTTCTTTAACTGGAATGATTAACATATTTTTGCACCTCCTTTCATCGTAGTATTTATATTAAAAAACTGACAACAAACAGTATATCAGTCAATTATATTGTTTTATTTAATTTTGGAGCGCAAATATACAAAGTATTATTTAAAATATAATTGCTTTTTCTCTTTTTTAGATAAAAAAAAGTCTAAGTAAATTTCTTCAAGGCAAGCCCATGGAGCATTTAGTGGAGTCATGTTTCCAAACTTTAATCATTTACTAATGAGGCAAGCCTTGGCCAGTATAAATACAAAACCCTGCGATATAGCAGGGTTTTAATTTTATTGTTTTTCTACAACTTATGTAGCAGGCTTATATTCTTTTTTTTCTATTATTATTTTTGCAATAATCTCTTTAAGAATCTCAGAGGTACCGCCTCCAATTGGCCCTAATCGACTATCTCGTAATAAACGTGCCATTGGATATTCTTCCATATAACCATACCCTCCTAACAACTGCAAGGCTTCATAAATAACTTCATCTGCCATTTTTGTAGATAGCAGTTTACTCATACTAGCCTCTTTCACTACATAGATACCATCGTTTAATCGTTTTGCTATGGAGTAGTTATACTCTCTACACATATCTACTTTACTAGCCATTTCTGCTACTTTATGACGTAAGGCTTGAAATTTATCTAATGTTTTTCCGAAAGCTTCACGTTCACTCATATACTTCACTACATAATCAACAGCATAATCTGCACGTGCATGAGCATTAATTCCCATTACTAATCTTTCTAGAGCAAAGTGCTGCATTATGTATGGGAATCCTTTCCCTTCTTCTCCCATTAAATTTTCAGCAGGTATTATCACATTATCAAACGCTATTTCTGCAGTGTCAGAAGCTCTCCAGCCTAACTTATCTAATTTAGTTGAAGAAATTCCAGGAGTATCTCTATCAACAATAAAAATACTCATTCCTTTATGTTTGTCTTCTGGATTTGTTTTCGCTGCCACCACTAAGTAATCAGAATACACTCCATTTGTTATAAATGTTTTTGATCCATTAATTACATAAGTATCTCCTTTTTTTATTGCTGTTGTACGCATTCCAGCTACATCACTTCCTCCAAAAGGTTCAGAAATACATAAGCATCCTATTTTATCTCCTTCAATACTTGGTGTTAAATATTCTTTTTTTATCCGATCGTCTCCTTCTTTATTTACATGTGTCATTGCTAAATAAGCGTGAGCCCACATGTTAGCAGCAAAACCTCCTGAATTTATTTTTTGTAATTCTTCTAAAAAAATAACCGTATAAAAAAGGTCTAAACCTAACCCTCCATGTTCTTCTGGCTGATTTAAACCAAAGTACCCCATTTCACCGAATTTCTTCCAGATAAAACGTTCTACTGCACCTTCTTTCTCCCATTTGTCTATATGAGGAACTACCTCTTTTTGTAAAAAATCTTTAAAACTCTGACGAAAGGCTTCATGCTCTTCGGTGAAGTACATACTATTCATAGTGGTTTGTTTATTAAATTTTGTTGCTTGTTTATTTTGCTTCCAAATATAAGATTATTCTATCGTATTTATTTAATGGAAAATCTTTAATATTTCTTAATTCTGAGATATTTTGAAGTTCGGCTACTTCATCTCTGTATTCAAAAATCTTTTTACACAAGTCATAATCGATATATGGATTCTTTAATACTTCTTTAAATTTAGCTGTATTTACATTTACTTTTTTAATTATTGGTTTTTCATCTATAGCAAAAGTTTGTAAAGCTCTATTTGCTGTTTCTTTATCTAAGCCCCAAACTTCATATAGCTGTTCAGAAAGTGAATATCCTTGTAAATTACTTCGATATTTAATGATTCGAGAAGACAGTACTTCTCCTATTCCGCTAATAGTTTTAAAATCTTCTTGAGTAGCCTTATTTATATCTGTAGTACTTAACGTTGGTTTGATGTATGTTAAATTTTGATTTTCGGCTTCATAATTACTTTCCGACTTTACTTGAAATAATGTTTGAGCTTTCCTTTGATTTTTAGCACTCACCCATTCTGGAAATTTGAAATACGGAGCTATCTTGTTCAACAAGCTATCAGACACTTTTGTTACTTGTTTAAAATCTTCAACAGAGTTAACCCACTTATTTTGCTTTCTGTAATTATGTAATCTATCAATCTCTTCAACTGACATTCCTAACTGATATCCTTTAAAGTCAGTAATATAATTTGGATTAAATGGATACCTTTTTGGTTCTCTTTTATCCAGTTCAATTCTTTTTAAACTGTCTATTTTTCTCTGAAAAACTATCAACTCCTTCTTATTTACATCTTGTGCTTCTTTCGAGAAAAAACCGCCATAAACATATACTAATTGTAAAACAACAATTATAAAAAGGAAAAAGAAAACCCCATTTCGTTGGCGTTTATTATACCAGAAATGGGGTTTAAATATTTTCATTTATAGTGAATTTTACATGTGCTCTGTAACATCAATAGCACCATCTTCTATCGCTTCTTCTTTCTTATTGATTGCATTCATATACTTAGATAACTCTTTTTTAATTACCGGTGACAACATTACCACACCAATAATATTTGGAACTACCATTGCAAAGATCATTGCATCAGAAAAATCGATTACAGCTCCTAAACTGATAGATGCTCCAACAACTACAAAGAATAAGAATAAGATTTTATAAACCAAATCAGTAATTTTCCCTTTTCCAAACAGGAATTTCCATCCTTGCATACCATAATAAGACCATGATATCATTGTTGAAAATGCAAAAAGAATTACAGCTATAGTTAATACAATTGAGAAGTGAGGGATTACAGAATCAAAAGCTACTGCTGTTAACTCAACTCCTTCTTTAATTGGAACTCCGTATTCCATAAACTGACCTTCGAAGTTTGTAATAATAATAACCAAAGCTGTCATTGTACAAATTACAACTGTATCAACAAACGGCTCTAACAATGCAACAATACCTTCACTGGCAGGGTACTTTGTTCGAACTGCTGAGTGTGCAATTGCTGCTGAACCAACACCTGCTTCATTAGAAAAAGCTCCTCTTCGGATACCTTGAATCATAACACCTATTAAACCTCCTGCAATACCTAATCCAGAAAATGCTCCTTCAAATATTAATCCGAAAGCATCATCAATTAAGGAAAAGTTTGCAAAAAGAATAATAACTGCTGCTAAAACATAAATACCAGCCATGAAAGGAACTACTTTTTCAGTAACCGAAGCAATTCTTCTAATACCTCCAATAATTACTACAGCAACTAAAACTGCCATTACCAAACCAAAATACAATCCTGCATTAGGGCCTGTTAATTCAAAAAGCTTTGTAAACTGAGCTGCTGCTTGGTTTGCTTGAAACATGTTTCCACCTCCAAAAGACCCTCCAATAACAAAAATTGCAAATAAAACTGCTAAAACTTTACCTAAGCCTCCTGCTCCTTTTTCTTTTAGTCCTTTAGTTAAATAATACATTGGCCCTCCATAAACAGTTCCATCTTCACCTACATCTCTATACTTTACACCTAGAGTACATTCTGCAAACTTAGAAGCCATCCCTAACAAACCTGCTAATATCATCCAAAACGTAGCTCCTGGGCCTCCTATAGATAATGCAACTGCCACTCCTGCTATATTACCTAAACCTACCGTTGCTGACAATGCCGCCGTTAGTGCTTGAAAGTGAGAAACCTCGCCTTCTACTGACTCATCTCTTATGGTTTCAAAAATATCACCTCCAGGAGTTTGATCTCCATAAAGCTTATCTACACCATGTTTTTCTATATCCTCATATTTCCCTCTTACAACCTGTATTGCTGTTTTAAAACCTACAAAATTTATAAATTTAAAATAGAAAGTAAAATATAATGCTCCTCCTACCAACACAATTAACACCCATGGGATTTTAAAGTTTTCCGAAAATGGAATTTCGTAAAATATTGCATTTACAAACCACCCTGTATAATCTTTAAAAATTGAATCTATTTTGTCTGTTGTACTATCGGATGCGAAAGTTAACATTGGTACTAAAGTAAAAAGCAACGTAAGTAGTCTTTTGTTCATGATTGTGTATGATTATATTTTTGAATTTGTAGCCCGCAATATCATAAAAAAATGTACTTACGACAAGTTTTCATTGTTAAATATAGTATTTATGTTAGCTTTTCTTTAATTTTTTGTAAACCTTCTTGAAATGGTTTGGGAACTAAACCTAGATACTTCCTTGTTTTTGTTAAATCAAAACCTGTTATAGGTGGACGTTTAGCTGTTTGATTTAATGAAACTGTGGAAATTGGTTTAATTAAGCTTTTATCTAATTTAAAAACCTCTGCTATTTGTTGTGCTATTTCATAAATACTCAACAAGGTATTTGATGATATATTAAAAATTCCGAATGCTTTCTTATCCATTGATAATTTGCACGCTAAAGCTAAATCTTCCACGTACGTTGGCATACGGAACTGATCTTTTACCATTGTAATTTCTTTCCCATCTTCCAACATTTTTTTTACCCATAACACTATATTACTACGAGACATATTGTGCACTTTTCCATAGACCAATATAGTACGCAAAATCGTGTAGTTTATCATAGACGCTGTTAAAACCTGTTCTGATTTTAACTTTGAGAGTCCATAATAACTTAAAGGATTCGGTTTATCAGTCTCTATATAAGGCCCATTTTTACCATCAAAAATAAAATCAGTTGAAATATGGATTAAGTGTGTGATATTTTCTTTAGAATAGTTTTTAAGGTATTGAACCACATCTATATTTAGTTTATCGCATACCTCTTTATTCTCTTCACATGCATCAACATTGGTCATCGCTGCCGTATTCACAATAACATCTGGTTTGTATTCAGACAACTTTCTATAAAGTAACGTTTCATCTGTAATATCAATCGAAACATACTCAAAATCATTCCTCCCACTCCTATTATCGCCTCTAGAGAAGCCTATTACTTGATACTCTTTTTCTTTTAACAAAAGGTTTACTAAAGTTTGCCCCAACAAACCATTACTCCCAGTTACAACAACTTTCTTCATTAAAAAATTCTTCTAAGCGTTTCTATTTGCTCTGGGCGACCTAGGACAATTAAATTACCCCCTGCTTCTAATTTCACAGAAGCTTCAGGATTGATAATATAATCTTTGTTCGGGGTACGATATCCTATGACAGTACATCCTGTCTTTCTGCGTAAATCTAAATCTAAAATCGTTTTATCTATATATTTTTCTGGCAAATCATTAATTCCAACTTCTTCTAAATTCGCTGTAGTTTCTCCCTCAATGGTTAATCTATCAACAAATTCAATAACATCTGGTGTAACCACCAAGGAAGCCATATGAGACCCTCCCAATTTATCAGGCATTATAACATTATCTGCTCCAGCAATTTTTAGTTTACTATATGAGGTTTCTTTTGATGCTCTACTAATCACTTTACAGTTTTTATTCAATTGTTTTGCTGTAAGTACAACAAACAAATTATCTGCATCTGAAGGCAAAGCAGTTATTAAATTACTGGCATTCATAATACCGGATCTTAATAAAGTTTCATCAAGTGTTGCGTCTCCTTCAATCGTTAATACATTTTTTTCTTCTAGCCGTTTAACAATTGTCTCATGTTTTTCAACTACCACTATATCTTTCTTGTAACTTTCTAGTTTAGATATAGCTTGCTTTCCATTTCTCCCATAGCCACACACAATGGTGTGTCCTCGTAATTGTTCTATTTTTTTTTGCACTTTTTTTATTTTTAGTTGATGAAAAAATTGCCCACTAATTAAATATTCTGAAAATGAAGAAACCGCATAACCAAAAATAAATATACTCGATAAAATCAATCCTATAGTAAATAGTTTCTCACCCGTTCCAAATGGATGCACTTCTCCAAAACCAATTGTACTAATGGTTATAATTGTCATATACAGGGCATCTATTAAAGAATACCCAAAAAGCACAATATAACCTAGCACTCCTATTGAGACAATCAATACAGAATAGATAACGGCTTTATATAATCTTGATTGAAAAACGGTATTTATCATAAATCAAAAACAGAAGTTCTTTTAGTGTAAATCATATCTTTTAAACGCAGCAAAAAGGCCATAGTTAAATACAAACCAAAAGACAAGCCAACTGTTACAAATGACATATATATAAAAAACAACCGTACATTAGTAGCTCGCACACCTAAACGGTCTGCAAATCGAGAGGACACGTTAAACCCATGGCGCTCAAAAAAATGTCTTACAGAATGGATTAGTTTCATTAAACTATTTTTTTTAAGATATAAAAATACTCGTTTAAAATTAATTTTTTTTCTAATTTCACTTGATTATTGTACTTTTTTGAAAGACTGAAATAATCTTGATGATTCTCTAAACTATAGTTTTTATTTTTAGTATAAAAATCATCTTCTATCGTTTGCCAATCTGATGCTTCAGTCTTTATCATTTCATTATTGCAAAAATCGAGTAATTTTTTAAACCCTTGTGTATTTTTTAAATCATTTTGAAAAGAAGCACTTCCTACATAGTCCCCTTCTTCTTGTAATTTTGAAAACAGCTCAAAAAGTTTATCTGTATCTTTTCTTGACAAAAAAAACAACACCCCTTCTATTAAAATAAAAGAAGATTTACTTCCCTTTATTGTCTTGAGTGTTTCCAACAATACATCAACATACTCTTTACTAAAATCTACTCCTATAAAATAGATTGTTCTTTTGGGTAATTTTCCCTCTTTTTGAAACTCTTTAATTTTTTCCTCTTTACAAAGTATTACTTCTTTTTTATCTATCTCAACATTAATCATGTGTTCGTTCAATAAAAAAGGATACATACTAAAACCACTCCCGAAATTAATAAGCACTTCAGGTTTTAATCTTTCAATCTCTTCAAGAAAAAATCGATTTCTTAAACAATGTGCTGAAACTTCTTCTTTACAAACTTGATTAAGATACTTTTCTACTAAAACATTTGTTCTAGAATTACCCCAAAGTTTAGCGTATACATCTCTACTCAAATCTTCATTTAAAGACCTGAATGTTGATGTAACAAAAGCTGTTTCGTGTATTTCAATACTCTTTTTATGCATTACTATTATTATAGATAACATGCAAGATACCAATTTCATATCATTTGTTAGTCCCCTTTGTTTAAAATAAATTTGGTTTTGGTAACTTTGCCTTTTTTGGTAAAATCCTCACTTTGAAAGAACAAGAATACATAGAAGTTTACGGAGCAAGAGCTCATAATTTAAAAAACATTGATGTTAAGATTCCTCGTGAAAAACTAGTTGTTATTACTGGTTTAAGCGGTAGCGGAAAATCTTCACTAGCATTTGATACTATTTATGCTGAAGGACAACGTCGCTATATTGAAACATTTTCTGCATACGCACGTCAATTTTTAGGCGGACTAGAGCGTCCTGATGTTGATAAAATCGACGGACTTTCTCCTGTTATTTCTATTGAACAAAAAACTACGAATAAAAGTCCGCGTTCTACAGTAGGTACTATTACTGAAATTTATGATTTTCTTCGTCTGTTATTTTCTCGTGCAGCTGATGCTTATTCTTACAATACTGGCGAAAAAATGGTCAGTTATTCAGATGAACAAATCAAAGAATTAATTTTAAAAGATTTTGACGGAAAGCGTATTGCAATACTTGCCCCAATAATTAAATCGAGAAAAGGACATTATCGCGAATTGTTCGAACAAATTTCTAAACAAGGTTTTGTTCGTGTTCGAGTTGATGGTGAAATTCGTGAGATTGAAAAAGGCATGAAACTCGACCGCTACAAAACCCACGATATTGAAGTGGTTATTGATCGGTTAGTTATGAATGACACTGCCGAAAAACGTTTGGATGAAACCATTAAAACAGCCTTATATACGGGTGATAATATTTTAATGGTGATTGATGTTGACAATGATAAACCGCGCTACTTTAGTCGTGAACTCATGTGTCCTACTACTGGAATTGCATATCCTAATCCAGAACCAAACACTTTCTCGTTCAACTCACCAAAAGGTGCATGTTCTCACTGTAACGGATTAGGGATTACTAATGAAATAAACAATCAAAAGATAATCCCAAACGATAGTGTTTCAATTAAAAATGGAGGAATTATTCCTTTAGGAGAACAAAAAAACAGCTGGATTTTTAAACAACTTCAAACTATAGCTGATCGTTATAGTTTTAAATTAACTGATCCTATAAAAAGCATCCCTAAAGAAGCAATGGAGATTATTCTTCACGGCGGGAAAGAAAAGTTTGAAATACAATCAAAAACTGCTGGAGTTACTAGAAAATATGAAATTGACTTTGAAGGAATTATTGCCTTCATTGAAAACCAATATAAAAACTCAGAAAGCACTTCAATAAAACGTTGGGCTAAAGGGTTTATGAATGAAGTTACTTGTTCTCTTTGTAATGGAAAACGATTAAAAAAAGAAGCACTTCATTTTAAAATCACCGATAAAAATATTAGTGATTTAGCACAGATGGATGTGTTAGAGTTAGCTAGTTGGTTCCAAGGAATCGATAAAGAACTATCAAAAAAGCAACTTACCATTGCCTTTGAGATTTTAAAAGAAATCAGAACTCGAATTCAGTTTTTATTAGATGTCGGATTAGATTACTTAACTCTAGACAGAACCTCTAAATCACTTTCTGGTGGTGAAGCACAGCGCATTCGATTGGCAACACAAATTGGGTCTCAATTAGTAGGAGTTCTCTATATTTTGGATGAACCCAGTATTGGTTTACACCAACGAGACAATCAAAAATTAATCGATTCACTTATCAAATTACGTGATGTTGGAAACTCTGTTTTAGTAGTTGAACATGATGAAGACATGATTAAAAATGCTGATTTTGTATTAGATATTGGCCCTGGTGCAGGACGTCATGGAGGTGAAATAGTAAGTGAAGGAAGTTTTGACGATTTAAAGGCTCACGATACGTTAACTGCTGATTATTTATCTAGAAGAAAAGTAATTGAAGTTCCTAAAAAACGTAGAGAAGGCAACGGAAAATCAATTATACTAAAAGGAGCTTCAGGAAACAACTTAAAAAATGTTTCAGTTGAATTTCCGTTAGGGAAAATGATTTGTGTTACTGGGGTTTCAGGCAGTGGAAAATCTACCTTAATTAACGAAACTCTCTATCCTATTTTAAATACACATATTTATAGGGGTGTAAAAAAACCGATGCCTTATAAAAAAATTGAAGGTTTAGAGCATATTGATAAAGTTATTGACATTGATCAATCTCCTATTGGTAGAACCCCTCGTTCAAACCCTGCTACTTATACTGGGGTATTTAGCGAAATACGAAGTTTATTTGCAAAAACTCCAGAAGCTTCAATTCGAGGTTATAAACCTGGTCGTTTTAGTTTTAATGTAAAAGGAGGACGCTGTGAAACCTGTCAAGGTGGTGGTGTTCGTGTTATTGAAATGAATTTCTTACCAGATGTTCATGTAGAATGTGAAACCTGTCAAGGAAAACGTTTTAATCGAGAAACATTAGAAATTCGTTATAAAGGAAAGTCAATTTCAGATATTTTAGAAATGACAATCGACGAAGCTACCGTCTTTTTTGAGCATATTCCTAAAATATATAGAAAACTAAAAACAATTAAAGATGTAGGTTTAGGATACATCACTCTTGGTCAACAATCTACTACTCTTTCTGGTGGAGAAGCACAACGTATCAAATTAGCTTCTGAATTATCAAAAAGAGACACTGGTAACACATTTTATATTCTTGATGAACCAACTACTGGTTTACATTTTGAAGACATTCGAGTGTTAATGGATGTTTTAAATAAATTAGCTAACAAAGGGAATACTGTTTTAATTATTGAACACAACTTAGACGTTATTAAACTAGCAGATTATATTATTGATATTGGCATGGAAGGAGGAAAGAAGGGTGGAAAAGTACTGACGTATGGAACCCCTGAAGAAGTTTCTAAACACAATAAAAGTTATACCGCTAAATTCCTAAAAAAAGAGCTAAAAAAATAACAAAACATCATTTCTTATGTGTTAGTAATTTATTTTTCTTATATTTTTTTTATTTTAAATTAGTTTATATAAATTTATAGTCCTGATTTACGTATTGAAAATCAGTAAAATAGTATTTCCCCGAAATTATATTTAAAGATGAGAAAAGAAAAACAGTCTGCTCTAATAGCTGATAATTGCCCACTAATATGTGAAACGTACCAAAATATAATATCTAAAATTGCTAGGTTAAATCCTAAATTTAGTTTCAACACAGACATTACATATAATTGTAATGGAGCCTATGATATTATAAAAAAAACCATTGAAAAAGAAACTTCTCTAAACTTTGTTGTTTTAGACTTAAAACTTTCTCCTGCAATGAATAGAAAAATTTTCTCTGGAGAAGATTTAGGTCTTCTGATAAGAAAATTACTACCACGTACAAAAATTATTGTTTCAACTGAATGTAATGACAATTACAGAATTCATAGTATTTTTAAAAGTTTAAACCCTGAAGGTTTCCTTATTAAAAATGATTTAACTTCTAAAGAGTTAAAAAATGCAATACACAATGTTACCAATAACATTCCTTATTACAGCAAAACTGTTTTAAGCCTTTTAAGAAAAGAAATTTCACATAACCTATCTATCGATTCAATAGACCGACAGATTTTATATGAGCTTTCTCTAGGTTCTAAGATGAAAGACATGCCTAACTATATTCCGCTATCTGCAGCTAGCATTGAAAAACGCAAACGACATTTAAAGAAAATTTTTAATGTAAAAGCTAAAGGAGATAGAGAATTAATATTAATAGCAAAAGAGAAAGGCTTTATATAGGAAACATAAAAAAGTATGGTTTTTCCTTACTTTTTTTATGGTTTATTTTCTTAAAAATTAACAATCAAAACATAGCTTTGAGAAAAACTAGAGACAGCTATACTTAAAAACCCTCTACCTTTGAAAGACACATTAATCAATTTAGTACAAAAACTACTTAAGAAAAATAAAATTTCTTTCGATAAAGAAGAGTTAGCTTTTCAAATTCAAAGCCATCCCTCTTATCCTAGTCTACATGCAATTACAGGAGTGTTAGACCATTTTAATATCGAAAATGTTGCTGCTGATGTTCCTGTTAATACCGAAACACTTTCACAACTGCCCATTTGCTTTATTGCACAAATAAACACCAATCGAGGACAGGATTTAGTTGTTGTTGAAAAAAAAGATGCTGAATATATTATTTACGATGCCGATAATAAAAAAAGTAAAACCCTTGAAAAGGAATTTCTAAATAAATTTACTGGTATTATTGTCGCTGTGGAAGAAACAGAAGGCTACCAAACAACAAGCAGTAACTCCAAACTAGTAAAAACTGTCGGATTTACCCTACTACTTGCTTTTGCCTTGTTTTATATATTCAACAATACTTCTTCATGGTATAACACATTCTACTTTCTATTATCAATAGTAGGAGTTATTATTAGTATAGCCATTATAAAACAAGAGTTAGGATTAAAAACTTCGATAGGCGATGCTTTTTGTTCTGGAGCTGACGACAAAAAAGACTGTGATGCTGTGTTAACTTCTAAAGGTGCTGAAATATTAAAAGGCTACAAATTAAGTGATTTTAGCATGCTTTATTTTACTGGATTAGCTCTTTTAACTTTTACACAAATTCATAACCCAACTATATCATATACCATTAGCTTACTTGCTTTACCAATTACCTTATACTCTTTATACTATCAATATGCAGTAGTAAAAAAATGGTGCCTTTTATGTTTAAGTATTGTTGGTGTACTTTGGTTACAAGCTTTAATTCCTATACTTACAAACAATTATATTGAAAATTTCATTATTAGTGATCTTGTAACCTTCGGGTTAATAGCTTCCCTAACATGGTTAGCTTGGAGTTATATTAAACCTCTGTTTACAGAAGTACATGAACTTAAAAAAGAAAAAATTGAAAGTGTGAAGTTTAAAAGGAATTATGAACTGTTTAATAGTTTATTGCAAAAATCACCTCAGCTTGACACTTATTTAAACGATAGTAACGAAATTATTTTTGGTAATATCAATTCCGATGTAGAACTAACAATAATAACGAATCCTTTTTGTGGACATTGTAAACCTGTACATACTCATATTGATGAAATACTTAAAAGGTATCACAATAATGTAAAAATTAAAATACGTTTCAATGTCAATACAGAAGATACAGATAATGATGTTGTAAAAATTACCAGTAGGCTTATAGAACTCTACAACACTGGTGATCAAAAGGAGTGTCGATTAGCTATGGATGCAATTTATGGCGGGCAAAAACCTGCTGCTTGGTTAAAACAATGGGGTGAGTGTACTCAAAAAGAAATGTACCATTCTGAACTAGAAAAAGAAAAAAATTGGTGTATCGAAAACGCTATTAATTTTACTCCTGAAATTTTAATTAATGGAAAATCGTTTCCTAAAGAATACAATAGAACAGATTTAATATTATTTATCGAAGACTTGGAAGAGAGCTCTCAAGTTTTGGTAAGAGTATAAACATTATATAAGCAAAGCCCAATTAAGGGCTTTACTTGTTTTGAACAAAATTCTCTCGCGAAGAATAGACACATTGGTGAGTGTCTTTAAATGTTCGCCGCAAAAGTAACCTTAATATTTTAATTATGAAAAAACAAATTTTAAACTTAGGTAAGGCTTTAAATAAAGCGGAACAAAAAAAAGTTAATGGAGGACGTGATCCAAAAAAAGCTTGTTGTGGTGGTACTGGCGGTATACCTGTTAACTTAGCGCTTTGTGAATCAGGAACTTATGGTACGGATTATTGTAATGGTGTATGTTATGCATGTTATTAATTAAAAACTAAATCATGAAAAAACAAGTTTTAACTTTAGGGAAAGCCCTTAATAAAGAAGACCAAAAATTAATTAATGGAGGTGGTGATCCTGTAGGTCTTTGTGACGGGAATAATAGTTGCCCTTCTGGTGAATATTGTAGAGGTATTTATTGCTACAGAGATAATGATGGTGGTACAGGTACAGGTGGCAGTAACAATTGTACTCATCCGTGGCAATTTTGCCCCAATGGTAGTATTAGCTGTACAGGGTGTTAATTAGTAAAAAACTAAGGATTATGAAAAAACAAATTTTAAACTTAGGGAAAGCCTTAAATCAAATAGAACAAAAGCAAATTAGCGGAGGTTTAAAGTTAAAACCTACTCGATGTTGTGATCCAGCACTAAGATGCTGTACTACAAGTCATTTAGCACAAAATAACACTAGCTGTGGAGGTACATATATTTCAGGTTGTCAATATCATCCATCAACAGATTGTTGTATCTAACTGCTAGCTTATGAAGCAGTGTTAAAATTTAAGTAAAGGCTTAAATAAATAGCACAAAACAAACTAGAAGAAAGTATTATGAAAAATCACCAAAACTATCTTAGCTGTTTAGATATATGGTACTCTCAAATGCTTTGTAAGATAAATAACTACTTTAATAATGACTTTTATTTAAGGTCTATTAAACTCAAAATTATGAAAAAAACAATTCTAAACTTAGGTAAATCACTAAGTAAAAGCAATCAAAAAAAGATTAAAGGTGGTATAGAAATCCCTGGTGGTTGCAGAACAGACAAAGGTTATTATTGGCATCCAATAGAGAGATGTTGTTGGACCGACCAATATAATTGCTGTTATGGAACACCTGAATGCCCTGCCCCATACCTATAAAAATTATCGTTTTAAGAAAAAACAAATTTTAAACATCGGTAAAACTTTAAACAAGATAGAACTAAAAATTAATCAATGGTTGAGGTTCTCTAAGCTTTTGTGACGATCAAAGTAATTGTCTATCAGGTCAATATTGTAATGGTATTTTACTGCTATACTGAAAAGGAAACTAATAATGGTAATAATAGCTATACTGGTCCATGGCAATTTTGCCCTAATGGAGGTGTTAGCTGTTCAGGATGTTAATTAATAATCGTAAACTACAAAAAATGAAAAAATCAATTTTAAATTTAGGTAAAGCCTTAAACAAGGTACAACAAACTCAAATTAATGGTGGTAAGAAGCAGTGTGACAATCATTATCAATGTGGTAGTGGCAACTGTTGTAATACAGCTGGATGGTGTCAAACCTTTGGTGCTAATACAGGGTATTTATGCGACGGGGGTATAATTTAGTTTTTATAAGTACTATGCATGAAAAATCTATTTTAAATTTAGCATTATTCTATCTAAATTTAAAATGATAAATTCAAATCAATGGTAGTCTTACAATCATACCAACCTCTAAACAAAATTATAAATCCAGAGGTACATGTATAAATATAATACTCACCATCATAAAAGCATATTATCGATAGTAATTACTATAACTAGGTTAGAAATTGTATATTTCTAACCTAGTTATATCTTATACCAAAATTGAACTTGAAAAAATTTCCAAATTACAAGCAGACTGAAGCAAAAGACTGCGGCCCTACATGCATAAAAATCATAGCTAAACACTATGGTAAAACTATTAACACACAACAATTAAGAAGCTTAAGCGAAACTACTCGAGAAGGTAGTAGCTTACTCGGTTTAAGTGACGCTGTTGAATCTATTGGTTTTAAATCTTTAGGAATCAAGTTAGCTTTTAAAAAACTTAAAGAAGCTCCTTTCCCATGTATTGTTCACTGGAACAAAAACCATTACGTAGTTCTATATAAAATAAAAAAAAATACTGTTTATATATCTGATCCTGCACATGGACTTATTACTTTTACTAAAGAAGAGTTCATTCAACATTGGATTGGCAACAATGCAGACGAAAATACAGAAGAAGGGATTGCCTTATTAGTTGAACCAACACCTAAATTTTACCAAGAAGAATTTGAAGAAGATGAAAAGTTTGGTTTTTCTTTTATCTTCAAATATTTATATAAATATAAAAAGTTTATTGTTCAGTTAATTATAGGACTTCTAGCTGGGAGTTTATTACAATTAATATTACCTTTTTTAACCCAAAGTATTGTTGATGTAGGGATCAAAAATCAAGATTTAAACTTTGTATACTTAATTCTATTTGCCCAGTTATTTTTATTTATTGGAAAAGCTTCCTTAGAAATTATAAGAAGTTGGATTTTACTACATCTTAGTACTAGAATCAATATTTCTTTAATCTCTGATTTCTTTATTAAACTAATGAAACTCCCTATCTCCTACTTTGATGTAAGAATGACTGGTGATTTACTACAAAGAATAAACGATCATAAGCGTATAGAAAGAATTTTAACAACATCTTCATTAACTGTTTTATTTTCTTTTTTCAACCTTATTATTTTCAGCTTAGTTTTAGGTTATTATAGTATACAAATATTTGGAGTTTTTGTACTAGGAAGTGTTCTTTATTTTGGGTGGGTATTGTTCTTTTTTAAGAAAAGAAAAGAACTTGATTATAAAAGATTTTCACAAGTAAGTCAAGAACAAAGTAAGGTTATTGAACTTATTAACGGAATGCAAGAAATAAAACTCCACAATGCTGAAAGACGTATGCGTTGGAACTGGGAATACGTCCAAGCTCGTTTATTTAAAGTAGCTACTAAAAGCCTTGCTTTAGAACAAACTCAAAGCGTAGGTTCTAACTTTATAAATGAGTTAAAAAACATGTTCATTACCATACTGTCTGCCAAACTTGTTATAGATGGTCAAATTACCTTAGGTATGATGATGGCTATTAGCTACATCGTTGGCCAATTAAACGGTCCTATTACACAGCTAATTAACTTCATGAGAGATATACAAGATGCACAAATATCTATAGACAGGTTAGGTGAAATACACAACATGGAAGACGAAGAGAGACCTGAAGACGAAAAAGTAACAACTATTCCTGAAAACACATCTATAAAATTAGATGACATTTCATTTAGATACACTGGTGGTTTAGAACCTGTATTAAAAGATTTATCACTCGAAATTCCTGCTAATAAAACAACAGCTATTGTAGGTGTTAGTGGAAGTGGGAAAACTACTTTAATGAAATTGTTACTTGGTTTTTATCAAGTTGACCAAGGAGATATTATGATTGGTAAATTCAATTTAAAAAACATATCACAGAAAGAATGGAGAAGAAACTGTGGAGTAGTAATGCAAGAAGGATATATTTTTAATGATTCCATAGCTAAAAACATCGCAGTAGGAGAAGATTATGTAGATAAAGAAAAGTTAGCCCACGCAATTAATGTAGCAAATATTAACGATTATATTGAAGGGTTACCACTAGGTTACAATACAAAAATTGGTAGCGAAGGTAACGGACTTAGTACTGGTCAAAAACAACGATTACTAATTGCTCGATCTGTATATAAAAATCCAAAATTCTTATTCTTTGACGAAGCTACTAGTGCGCTCGACGCTAACAATGAAAAAGTAATTATGGAAAAACTCAACGAGTTTTTTGCCAATAAAACAGCTGTAGTTATAGCACACCGATTAAGCACTGTGAAAAATGCACATCAAATAGTTGTGTTAGATAAAGGAAAAATAATTGAAAAAGGAAGCCATGAAGAACTAATCAAATTAAAAGGAAGTTATTACCATTTAGTAAAAAATCAACTAGACTTAGGTAAATAAGATATTCTCTCGCAAATAATAGACGCAAAACCTTGGGTGTCTTAAAAAATCAAGGATTAATTAATTAATTAATTAAATTATATCATTATGAAAAAATCAATATTAGATTTAGGGAAAGCTCTTAATAGAGTTGAGCAACAACAAATTAGTGGAGGTAAGTTTATTTGCTGTTATAGCAATCCTTCTTGTCCTCCTTCTCCTGTAACCTCATGCATTATTATAGGAGGAGAATGTCATTATTTTGCGGAAGAAGGTGTTGCTTGCTAAAAAACACAACAATTAAAACAAACTATAGAGAGAAAGTAAAAACTTTCTCTCTATAAAAATACTTTTAATATTAAATGCCAAACAATACACAAAACATAGAAATACGAAGTGAAGAAGTTCAAGAAATTTTAACACATGTACCAAATTGGATGATTCGTTGGGGTAATACTTTACTTCTTGGACTTATCGTAATGTTGTTATTTATTTCATGGTTTGTAAAATATCCTGATGTTATTTCTACAGAAGTTATGGTTACTACATCAATCCCTCCAGAAAAAATTTACGCTAAATCTAACGGACAATTTGAAGTATTTTTAACCAGTGAGGGTAAAAATGTATCAGAAGGTGATGTTTTGGCTGTTATTGAAAACAGTGCATCTTACAAAGATGTATTGTTATTAAAAAGTATTGTAGACACAATTGAAATAAATCAACAAAAATTCTTTTTTCCAATTGATGAAGTACCTCCATTAATATTAGGGGATATTACCTCTAGTTTTTCTCAGTTTGAAAACGACTACTCAGAATATGTCTTAAATGAAAAACTAACCCCTTTTAAATCTGAAAACTTTGCAAATCAAATGTCTGTTATAGAAGCAAAAGGAAGGTTGCAAATTTTATTATCACAAAAAGAATTAAACTTAAAAGAATTAGAATTCAAAGAAAAAGACTTAGAACGTAGCAGAAAAATGTTCAACCAAGGGGTTATCTCAGCTAAAGAAAAAGATCAAAAAGAAATAGAATACCTACAAGCAAAACGCTCTTATAAAACTCTCGAATCTTCAATTTCACAAATACGAGAATTAATTAATAATTCTGCAAAAAACCTAGAAGGTACCACTATAAAGAAAACACAACAAGATACAAGATTAAAAAAGAAAGCTATACAATCTTTCTTATACTTAAAAAAAGCTATTAAAGATTGGGAGAAACAATATGCCTTAACCTCATCTACGGATGGTAAAGTATCGTTTCTATCTTTTTGGAATAAAAACCAAACTGTTAACACGGGTGATTTAATTTTCACCATTATTCCAAATAAAGGAAACTTTTTTATTGGTAAAATTAAAGCTCCAGCTGCTAACTCTGGAAAAATAAAAAAAGGTCAGAAAGTTCAAATTAAACTATTAAATTATCCATCTGATGAATTTGGTGAATTAAACGGAACCGTTAAATCTATTTCACTAATTCCTAATGAAGAAGGAAGTTACTTAATTGACGTTGAACTTCCACAGAATCTAAAAACTACTTACGACAAATCCATTCCTTTTAGGCAAGAAATGAAGGGAGCAGCAGATATAGTAACTGAAGATTTAAGATTGATAGAACGATTCTTCTATCAACTTAAAAATATTATTAAATAAGAAATTCTCTCGCAAAGAATTGACACAAACCTTGAGTGTCTTTAAATGTTCAAGGATTAACTAATTTTTATTTTTTAATCATGAAAAAACAAATTTTCACCTTCGGTAAAGCCCTAAACAGAGCTGAACAAAAAGAAGTAAAAGGAGGTAATGATCAATCTAACTCCAGAGGCTGTTATGAGCAACCTGTATCAAATGTTAATTGTATTAGCCCATGGGAGTACATACCAGGTTGTGGCTATACTTGTATGGTTGCTCCTACTGAACCTTAACCTTTTGAAAGGTAGATATTCATACAAACCTAAAATATTTATGAATTAATAAAAAAGTCATTAATTTTAAAAATTAAAACCATGAAAAAATCAATCTTAAGCTTAGGTAAAGCTTTAAACAAAGTAGATCAAAAACAAATAAAAGGAGGAACAAAATTAACAGCCTCAGGAAAATGTGACGCTATAGAAGGCAATGTTCCTTTTAATTGTCCTTGTATAACTAACTGGTGTGCACCAGGTATGTATTGTGATACTACACAACAAAGTCATTTAGATGGTATATGTGTGTATAATTAACATCTGTTTCACATGTTTTTAGCACCTTTTATCAGCAGACATTCTATGTTTAACTATATAAGGTGAACTTAACACCTTAAAAACTACCTTAAAAGGTAGTTTTTTTCTTTTATCTTTTTCTATCATTAAAAAAGAACTAAATTAGCAGGCTTGCTAAAAATGTAATTTTAGCAACTAAATTTGTTATTAAATATATAAAGTAGAAGAATTATGAGTCCGAATGATGATAGAAAAATTAGAGAAAAATTACAACAGAAAACGTGGAATGAGATAAAAACAAACGATTCATGGGCAATATTTAAAATTATGTCTGAGTTTGTTGAGGGTTATGAAAAATTAAGTAAAATAGGACCATGCGTTTCTATTTTTGGATCTGCTCGTACAAAAACAGATGATACTTACTATAAATTAACAGAAGAGGTTGCCTTTAAATTAACACAAAGTGGTTTTGGGGTAATTACTGGAGGTGGTCCAGGTATTATGGAAGCTGGAAATAAAGGAGCTCACCGAGGAAAAGGTACTTCAGTAGGTTTAAATATTGATCTTCCTTTTGAGCAAAACAATAACCCCTGGATAGATTATGATAAAAACTTAAATTTTGATTACTTCTTTGTTCGTAAGGTTATGTTTGTAAAATATTCTCAAGGTTTTGTTGTTATGCCTGGTGGTTTTGGTACAATGGATGAACTTTTTGAGGCAATTACTTTAATTCAAACTAATAAAATTGGTCGCTTTCCTATTGTTCTAATTGGTAGAAAGTTCTGGGCTGGATTATTAGACTGGATTAAAAATACTTTAATTGCAGAAGGTAACATTAGCGAAAAAGATTTAAATTTATTTAGAGTTGTTGATACTGCTGATGAAGCTGTTGAGCATTTTAATAAATTCTATGCTAAATATCAACTCAAACCTAACTTCTAAAAATATTTATCTTTAAAGCTCATTGAAAATTAAATGAGCTTTTTTATTTTCACAAGGTTTATTAAATTATAAATCTTTTTAAAAGACCTTATATAATATTGAAACAGAAAACACTCTTCTTATTATGTGCTACCATCTTGTATTGCTTTAAAATAGTAGCACAAGAAAACTCTGTTGAAATAAAAGCTAAACTAGATGTAAACAACGATGTAATTCATATTTTACAAAAAACAACTTTTTTCAATCACTCATCATCCAACTTACATCATGTTTTCTTACATAATTGGGCTAATGGCTATAAAAACGATAACACCCCTTTAGCTAAGCGATTTATTGAAGATTATAAGAAAACATTTTATTTTTCAAAAGAGAAAGATAGAGGTTATAGCAAAATAAGAAACCTAACAATAAACTTCAAACAAGTTTCATTTAAAGAAAGAAAAACTCAGCAAGACATTATTAAGGTATCCCTTAACAAACCTCTAAGACCAAAAGATAGCTTAATAATCCGCACATCATATTCTGTAAAAATTCCAAATGCAAAATATACAGGATATGGAAAAACAAAAACAGGTTATCATCTACGATTCTGGTATATAATTCCTGCTATATATGATAAAAAGTGGCAATTAATGAGCAACTTAAATTTAGATGATTTATATGAAGAGCTTTCTAATTATTCTATTTCCATAGATGTTCCGAAAAATTATCACATTGAAAGTAACCTATATCAATATAAAACTGAAAAAGAAAACTATACCAACTACTATTTAGTGGGAGCAAAAAAGAAAGACATTATACTCCATATCGATACTATCAGAACTTTTAAGTCTTTTAAATTAAAAGGTAAAGAGATAAAAACAGATGCTTTTCTTAGAAAAATTCCTAATAAAGAAACAACCAAAATCATAAATCGACAAATACAATTTATTGAAGACTTTATAGGAAAGCACCCTCATCCTGAAATTTTTGTTGATTCACGAACCATTAATAAAAATTCGTTACATGAAATTTATGGTCTTCCCAGTTGGCTAAAACCTTTTCCGAAAAACTTTAGGTGGGAAACAGGATTTTTCAAAGCCCTTACCCAAAAGTATTTTGATGATGTAATTATTCAAAATCCAAGAAAAGATTATTGGCTTACTGATGGATTACAAACGTATTTAATGATGGCGTATATAAAAAAATACTACCCAAATATTACTTTTTTGGGGAAGTACTCCAAGTATTGGCCCATAAAAACCTACAACATCGCTAAATTAAAACAAAACGATAAATATCCTCTCGTATATCAGTTTAGCTCTCGTAAATTCTATGACCAACCCTTAACAGCCTCTAGCAACTCTCTTTCAAATTTTAACAGAAAAGTTGTTAGCAAATATAAAGCCGGTTTGGGAATTAAGTATTTACATGACTTTGTTGGAGACAGTATATTAAGAGAATCTGTAAAAGAGTTTTACACTAAAAACCAGCTAAAGCCTTCAAATAGTAAATCTTTTGCCGAAATTCTTCAAAAGAAAACCCCAAAAGATTTGCAATGGTTTTTTGGTGACTATATCAATACAAACAAAAAAATAGATTACAAAATAAGAAAGGTATCCTATACCAAAAATAAAGATTCTCTATTTGTTACAATTAAAAATAAAAGAAGTATTATAGCTCCTGTAGCACTGTATGGTATTCAAAAGAAAAAAATAAAACTTAAAACTTGGGTTACTGGTGTAGACTCTACTAAAACAATAAAAATTAAAAGAGGTGACTTTAACAAACTAGCGTTAAATTATGAAAATAACTATCCTGAATTTAACTCTCTAGATAATTTTAGAAATGTAAATAATAGCATTATAAACAAACCTATTCAATTACGTTTTTTTAAAGATTTTGAAAATCCATATTATAATCAATTATTTTACTATCCTGATATTAAGTACAACTTGTATGATGGATTAATACTTGGGGTAAACATAAATAACAAATCACTCGTTAGTCATAACTTTCAATTTAGCTTAACCCCTAACTATGGTCTTAAAAGTAGAAATTTAACCGGATCTTTCTCAGTAGGATATAATCATTTTTTTAAAAGCCCAAAACTTTATAAAATACGATATGGTGTTTCTGGAAGTAATTTTCATTACGCACCTGAATTAGGGTACAATACTTTAAGTCCGTTTATCAATTTTCAATTTCGAAGAAATACACTCCGTGATATTGGTTCTAAGTTCTTAATAGCCCGTATGGTTAGTGTTGATAAAGAAGTATCTCCCAACAGTACTCAAAACGATCAAGATAAATATAACATTTTCAACCTGCGTTATATTAACAATAAATTTGATGCTATTCACAGAATTAGATATGCTGCTAACCTCGAGGTAAATTCTAATTTTAGTAAAATATCTACTGATTTTCGTTATAAAAAGTTTTTTACCGCTAACGAAAGCTTTGAAATCCGTCTTTTTGGTGGACTCTTCTTATCCAACAAAACAGAAGGAGATTATTTTAGTTTTGGATTAAACCGTGGTAATGACTATTTATTTGAACAAAACTTATTTGGACGCTCAGAAAATGAAGGTTTCTTTAGTCAGCAATTTGTAATTGGACAAGGAGGGTTTAAATCTAAGTTTAAGCAGCCATACTTTGCCAATCAATTTATTGGTGCTATAAATACTAGTGTTAGTCTTTGGAAATGGGCAGAGATTTATAATGATGTTGCTGTATTGAAAAACAAAAAAACTTCGCCAAAGTTTTTTTATGAAAATGGTATTCGTCTCAATTTTCTTCCAGATGTTTTTGAATTTTACTTTCCTGTCTACACTAACGAGGGTTTTGAAATTAATAAAAGAGCCTATCCTTCAAAAATTAGATTCATCATTACAACAGATATTGATAGGATTTATAATTTTATTAGAAGAGGTATATTATAGATACTTCAATAATTTTCTTTATATCCTTGTTTTATTGAAAGATGTTCAATAAAAATTCAAATTTTTAAATTTCAACTAAAAATCCTATCTTTGTAACCATACCTAAATTAGATGATTATGACGCAAAATACCGAAATAGCTAATACTCAACAGCTTTCTTTTCAAGATTTTAAAAATGAAGTTTTAAAAGACTATAGAACCGCTCGTATTAGTCGAGAATGTAGTTTATTAGGAAGAAGAGAAGTTTTAACAGGAAAAGCTAAGTTTGGAATTTTTGGAGATGGTAAAGAAGTGCCTCAGTTAGCTATGGCTAAAGCTTTTCAAAATGGTGATTTTAGATCGGGTTACTACCGTGATCAAACATTTATGATGGCAATTGGAGAATTAACTCCGCAACAGTTTTTTGCAGGATTATATGCTCATACTGATATAAATGTTGAGCCAATGTCTGCAGGTCGTCAAATGGGAGGGCATTTTGCAACACATTCTTTAGATGAAACTGGAAATTGGAAAAACTTAACAGCTCAAAAAAATTCATCTTCAGATATTTCTCCCACCGCAGGTCAAATGCCTCGTTTATTAGGATTAGCACAAGCATCAAAAATATATAGAAATGTTGAAGGCTTAAAAAAACACACTAATTTCTCAATTAACGGAAACGAAGTTGCTTGGGGTACTATTGGTAATGCTAGTACAAGTGAAGGCTTGTTCTTCGAAACCATTAATGCTGCTGGTGTTTTACAAGTTCCGATAGTTATGAATGTATGGGATGATGAATACGGAATTTCAGTACATGCACGCCACCAAACCACTAAAGAGAGTATTTCAAAAATTTTGAAAGGGTTTCAACGTGAAAATAAAAGTAACGGATATGAGATTTTCGTCGTTAACGGTTGGGATTACGTTCAGTTAATTGACACTTACAATAAAGCTTCTCAAATTGCAAGAGAGCAACATATTCCTGTATTAATTCACGTAAAAGAATTAACACAGCCACAAGGTCACTCTACTTCAGGTTCTCATGAACGCTACAAATCAAAAGAACGTTTACAATGGGAACAAGAGTTTGATTGTATTGCCCAAATGCGTAAGTGGATTTTAGAATTTGAATTAGAAAATGAAGATGGAGATACTTTAAAATTTATTGATTCTGAAGAAGATTTAATCAACATTGAAAAAGAAGCAAAAAAAGAAGTAAGTAAAGCTAAACGCGATGCTTGGAGTGCATACACAAATGAAATAAAAACAGAAGTAGCTGAGGCTGTTTCTTTGTTAGAAGTTATTGCTCAAAAAAGCAGCAATGGTTCATTTATCACAAAATATAAAAACGATTTAGCTGCTATTTCAGAGCCTATTAGAAAAGATATTTTAGTTGCTGCTCGCAAAACTTTACGTTATTTAAGAAACGAAAATTTCACAGAAAAAATTACTCTACAAAATTTTATCAAAGCTTCAACTGATAAAGCTGCTATAAAATATTCAGCTCACTTATTAAGTGAAACAGAGTTAGCTACACAAAATATTTCTGCAGAAGCTCCAACCTATGCTTCAGAAAAAAATATCGTGGATGCACGTGTGATTATGCGTGATAATTTTGAAGCTATTTTGGCTAAACACCCAGAAGTGCTAATTTTTGGTGAAGATGCAGGATACATTGGAGATGTAAACCAAGGATTAGAAGGATTACAGGAAAAGTTCGGTGAGTTACGTGTTTCTGATACAGGAATTCGTGAGGCTACCATCTTAGGACAAGGTATTGGAATGTCAATGCGCGGATTACGTCCTATTGCTGAAATTCAGTATTTAGATTATTTATTATATGCTTTACAAATAATGAGTGATGATTTAGCGACGCTACGTTATCGTACTTTTGGAAAGCAAAAAGCTCCTTTAATTATCCGTACTCGTGGGCACCGTTTAGAAGGTATTTGGCACTCGGGTTCACCAATGGGTGGAATTATAAATAACGTACGAGGTATACATGTATTAGTTCCTCGTAACATGACTAAAGCTGCAGGATTCTATAATACGTTACTAGAAGGTGATGACCCTGCTTTAGTGGTAGAATGCTTAAATGGTTACCGTTTAAAAGAAGAGTTACCTACCAATTTAGGAGATTTTAAAACTCCAATCGGTGTTGTTGAAACTATTAAGGAAGGAAATGACATTACAATTGTTTCTTATGGTTCTACTTTACGAATTGTTGAAGAAGCTGCAAAAGATTTAGCTCAAGTAGGTATTGATGTGGAAATTGTAGACGCACAAAGTTTATTACCTTTTGATATTAATCATGATACTGTAAAATCAGTAGCTAAAACAAACCGTTTGTTGGTTGTTGACGAAGATGTTCCTGGAGGAGCTTCAGCATACTTATTACAAGAAATTATTGAAAACCAAAACGGTTATAAATACTTAGATAGCAAACCACAAACCTTAACAGCAAAAGCACACAGACCTGCCTATGGTACCGATGGAGATTATTTCTCTAAACCATCTGCAGAAGATATTTTTGAAAAGGTATACGAAATTATGCATGAAGCAAACCCTAATAATTTTAAGCGTTTATACTAAAAAAACTCATTTAATAAAAAAGCGCATTGATAATTCAATGCGCTTTTTTTATTAAAAATCACCCCAAAAGGGTGAGTGAAATTTTATTAGTCAATATTATTTTTGCTGAAAAATAATTTAAAAAAATGAAAAAAATAATCATCTTAGTATTAGCTTCTATTTTAACAATCTCATGTAATAAAGACGAAAATGAAATCATTAAAAAATCAGTTTTTGAAGCTAGTGAAAAAATTTTAGATTTTGGCATTTTACCGGTTAACAGTTCCTCTAACAAAGAGCTTACAGTTAAAAATACTGGAAATGGTGATTTAATCATTTCTAGCTTTCAGTTTAATTTAAAAAGCTACTTTTACACAAACTCTATTTCAAAAGGTGAAATCATTATAGCACCTAATAAAGAATATACTTTTTCTCTGGGGTTTAGACCTTTAGAACATGGAGAATTTGAGAACACTCTAATTTTTGAAACAAACGTAGGAGAGCAACAAATTACACTTAAAGGAATAGGAATAATCTTAGGCCCGCTATAGAATAAAGTAATTTAAAGTTTGATTAAATAGTTTCCTATTGCGCACTGTAAACAACGTTTCTTTGCGCAATAATTATTTTTAAGTTCTAATAAAGCTTGAGTTTGAAAAGCATTATCCGTCTTAATTTTTAATTCAGAAAACTTACTTACAATCGAATTACTTTCAGGTTTTAATTGCTGAATTAAGTATAGTAAACTTTCTTCATTAATATCTCCCTTTCCTTGTTCATAAACAAATTTTAAAGGAATAACTGTATTAATAATCAACAAATCAATAAATGGCTTTGTAAGTTTTTTAGTTGATTTTTTTGATTCTGTCTCAAATGTGTAATGTGTTTTCCAAAAATCGTTTACTTCCACAGACAATAAATTATAGAACTCTTCTAGTCTGCTTATATCTATTAATCTAGAGAATAGATTTTGACACTTAACATATAAAGCTACTAATTGAGCTATTCTAATTGTTGGAAAGTTACTTGGACGCATTCTAAAAAACTGAAACGTATGTTTAGCAATTGGCTGTAACTTTTGTTTATGCTGTATATAAGCATATTCTTTCTGTAATTGCTGATAATAACTATCTTCTATTTCATCAGCTAAAAATCCTGCTTGTCCAAACAATAAAGCTGATAATTGCTCTTCATCGAATCGAACTTTACGCAACACTGAAAAATCAAACGATTGTGCTAGTTCTAGAAAAGCCGCTCCATTAACTTTCAATCCGAAATTCTTAGCTAATAACTGAAACAACACCACTTCATAATCATTTTTTGATTTTTGCAGCAGCTCTTTTATTACAACCGATTTATTCTCTAATCGTTCAAAGTACAAACGCTCTAACCAGTTATTTAATAAAAAAGAATTGATTTCTCCTATTTCCTTTTCACAAGGAATCCACCGTTGTCCTTTTAAAAACAACTTTCTATAATTTGCCAATACATCTTCTTGAACAAATCTTTGTAATTCTACCGTTGGTAATGGATGGTTATTTTTCATAAATACATTGGTATCGTGCTCCCATACAATGTGCAAAATAACCGCATCGTAATTCTTATCTTTTTCATGATGATGCGCATACCAGTCTGATGATTTTATATGAATTTCAACATTCCCTATCCATAACTGATCATCAATCTTTAATTTTGAGTTTAAAAAATCTGGTCCTGAATTCGTATTATAACTTCCTGAATTTAGAACTTCAACAACTCCTCCATTTACTGATGTTAAATTTGCTTTGTTAAATAATTTGTATTGCCACAAAAAGTGTAAAAATTCTTCTTTCATAAGCTTTCTTTTTCACTTTCAATGTACAAAATATTTCTATGATACTATCAATATTAATTATTCAAAGTATTTTTAGGCAACTTTTTATTCCTCTATTTTTGTCAAGAAATTTATCTTATAAAAATTAATAAGCTAAATCTTGAAATATTTTAACCCTCGGTTATCGAGTAAAAATTAAACCACATGAATAGTATAGAAAATTTACAATGGCGTTACGCTGTTAAAAAATTTGATGAACATAAATTTCTTTCTGAAGAACAAATTAATATTTTAAAAGAAGCATTTAATTTAACTGCTACTTCTTACGGATTACAACCTGTTAAAATGGTTATTGTAAAAAACAAAGACATTCAGCAACAATTAGTTGCCCATTCTTGGAACCAGCATCAAGTAGTGCAAGCTTCTCATTTATTGGTTTTATGCATTCCTAATGAATTAACTTCTGAACATGTAGAAAGCTATTTTAAATTAGTAAAAGACCTCAGAAACACACCTGATGAGATTTTAAATCCATTTAAAGAGTTTTTAACAAACGACATTGATAATAAATCACCTGAAGTATTATTTCATTGGATGAAAAACCAAGCTTATATCGCTTTAGGAAACTTAATGACTGTTGCTGCTAACGAAAAAATAGACAGCTGTCCAATGGAAGGTTTTGTTCCTGAAAAATACAATGTAATTTTAGATTTGGATAAATACAATTTACAATCCGTTTTAGTATTACCTGTTGGTTTTAGGGCAGAAGACGACTATATGAAAGACTTAAAAAAAGTTCGTAGAAAAACCGAAGAAGTGGTTATTGAACTTTCTTAGGCAATGCTATTTATGAATTACGAATGATAATTTTAGTACATTCGTAATTCATAATTTAATTGTATGCAACCACTACATATACTACTCCTTATTTTAGCCTATTTTGGTGTATTAATTCTTATCTCATACATCACTGGTAAATCAGCAAACAATCAAACATTCTTTAAAGCAAATAACTCCTCACCTTGGTATTTAGTTGCCTTTGGTATGATTGGCGCATCGCTTTCAGGAGTAACTTTTATCTCAGTTCCAGGTTGGGTTGAAGGTGATAAAATGAGTTATATGCAAATGGTACTTGGGTATGTAGTAGGTTATGCCGTTATTGGACTCGTATTACTTCCTCTTTATTATCGGTTAAATTTAACCTCAATTTATACTTATTTAGAAGGACGTTTCGGTAGGCATTCATATAAAACAGGCGCCTCTTTTTTCTTACTTTCAAGAACTGTTGGTGCTGCCTTTCGTTTGTTTTTAGTGGCAAATGTATTACAGTTAATTTTATTTGATGCTTATGGAATTCCGTTTTGGGTAACAGTAACCATTACTATTTTACTTATTTGGTTATATACTTTTAAAGGAGGAATTAAAACTATAGTATGGACAGATACTTTACAAACGTTGTTTATGCTTATTGCTGTTGGTGTATGTATTGTGATGATAAAAGACGAAATGCAAATAGATAATTTATTTTCGTACGTAGCAGATAATAGCTTATCAAAAACCTTCTTTTTTGATGATGTAAAAGCAGGGAATTACTTTTGGAAGCAGTTTTTTTCTGGAGCTTTTATTTCCATTGTGATGACAGGTTTGGATCAAGACATGATGCAAAAAAACTTAACCTGCCGAAACTTAAAAGATGCTCAAAAAAATATATTTTGGTTTACCATTGTGTTAGTCATTGTAAACTTTTTCTTTTTAGCCTTAGGAGTTTTATTAACTGATTATGCTACAGCTAATGGTTTAGACACTCATAAAGACAATTTATTTCCTACCATAGCTATGAGTGGCGATTTAGGTATAGCTACTTCCCTATTCTTCCTACTTGGTTTAATTGCAGCAGCATATTCAAGTGCTGATAGTGCTTTAACTTCTTTAACTACTTCTTTTAGTATCGATATTCTTGAAATTGACAAGAAAGAAAATGAAGAAGAAAAAGAGAAAATAAGAAAGAAAATTCATGTATTATTTTCATTCATTTTGATAGCTGCCATCTTAATTTTTAAATATTTTATTGCTGATGAAAGTGTAATTGCTAAAATATTTCAATTTGCTGGGTATACCTACGGACCATTGTTAGGTTTATATGCCTTCGGATTGTTTACTAAACTAAACATAAAAGACAAGTTAGTTCCTATCATTTGTTTAATTGCTCCTATTATAACTTATATCATCAGTTTTTATAGTAAGGAAAAAATTGGTTTTGACTTTGGATTCTTTGTGTTAATATTAAATGGATTTCTAACCTTCTTAGGCTTGTTAGCTATAAAAACATCAAAAAATGCCTAAAAAAGGAAAAGCTAAAAATACGGTAAACAAAGCGAAACATACACGCTTAATGAAACAAAAGGAGAATAAACTTCGTTTAGAAAAACAACGCACTAAGGAACGTTTAAAGTCAATTATTAAAAAAGTAAACGAACAAAAAGAAAATGACAGCTCAACAACTAATTAAAAAGTTTGACTTAGCGGAACACCCTGAAGGTGGTTTTTATAAAGAAACCTATAGAAGTGAGGGGATTGTTAAAAATGAGCAACTAAGTTCAAATTTTATTGGAGATAGAAATTACAGTACATGTATTTATTTTTTATTGACTTCTGAAAAATTTTCTGCTTTTCATAAAATTAATCAAGATGAAATTTGGCATTTTTATAAAGGGAGTACTTTAAAGCTACATATGATTTCTCCAGAAGGTGACTATTCTTTTGTTCTTATAGGAAATAACATAGAAAATGATGAACAGCCACAATTTGTGGTTCCTGCTGGTTATTGGTTTGCTGCTGAAGTAAGTGAAGAAAACTCGTATGCTTTTACAGGTTGCACAGTGGCTCCTGGATTTGACTTTAACGATTTTGTATTACCTAAAAGAGAAGAACTCATACAGTTATTCCCCCAGCATAAAGAGATTGTAACTAAATTAACTCACTATTAATTGATTACTCTGTAAAACTAGGTAAAAACTATAATCAAAAACTTATGTAAAACAAAAACCCTGAGTATTTTGATACTCAGGGCTCTTTCATTTAAACTGTAAGATTTACAGAACATTATTGGTCTATAGAACCTAAAACACGTTTCATAAAATTATTCAACGCTTCTTTTTTAGGAGTTCCATTTTTTATCATTTTATCTACTTCTACTGCTCCATACATGTTAGAAATCAACTCACCTATTACGTCTAATTCTTCATCTTTTAAAGATGGAACTTCAGTTAAAGCTTCTAGTGTCTCAATAGTTTCTAGTATGTAATCTTGGTCGTTTTCTTCAATAAATGAAGTTAAGTGTTTAATTACCGGTAGTTTCATAATTAAGCAACTTCGTTTACTAAATCTTTCAACACCTCAAACTTATTGGTTTGTGTTTGGTTTACAAATTTACCATCAATAAAAGTAGCAAAGGTTGGTAAATTGCTTACATCAGCTAATTTTCTGCTTTCAGGAAATTTTTCTGCATCAGCAATAACAAAAGTAACTTCTTCATTTTCAGAAGATAATTTTTTAAATTTAGGTTTCATAATACGGCAATTACCACACCATGTAGCCGAAAACTGTACTACTACTTTTTTATTATTGGCAACAACTTCCGATAAGTTGTCTTGACTTAATTCTTGTACCATAGTCTTGAGTTTTATCCACTTCGAAAGGAGCTCGTGCTCGACCCCTTCACTTATCTCACACGAACTTGTTTCCTTTCTTGAATTATATAAATTTTAGTATGCTGCTAAGTATGCTGCTGTTGCTTTGGCATTTGCTTGCATTGCCTCTTTACCTTCTTCCCAGTTTGCTGGACAAACCTCACCTTTTTCTTGTACATGAGTGTAAGCATCAACTAAACGTAAATACTCTTTTACATTACGACCAACTGGCATGTGGTTGATTCCTTCATGAAATACAGTTCCTTCTTCATCAATTAAATATGTAGCTCTATATGTTACATTATCTCCTTCAACCTGTACAGTCCCTGTAGCTTCATCATAAACTTCGTTAGAAATATCTAAGATACCTAAAATAGATGACAAATTACGATTACTGTCTGCTAATAACGGATATGTTATTCCTTCAATTCCTCCATTATCTTTTGTTTGATTTAACCAAGCAAAATGTACTTCTGGAGTATCACACGAAGCTCCAATTACAATAGTATTTCTTTTTTCAAACTCTGGCAATGCCGCTTGAAAAGCATGTAACTCTGTTGGGCAAACAAAAGTAAAATCTTTTGGGTACCAAAACAACAATACCTTTTTCTTATTATTCACTGCCTCTTCTAATACATTTAACTTAAACGTATCGCCCATTTCGTTCATTGCATCTACGTTTAAATCTGGGAATTTTTTTCCTACTGCTGTAGCCATTTTATAATTTTTAATTGATTAATATTTTGTTACGAGCACAAATGTATTTTGTTTCTTATCATTTAAACGGTAAATCTAAAAATATTTTTTTATTACACTATAAATATATTCAATACTTAAATAAAATCAAAATAAATAAAACAAATACACTCTTAAAAACCAATAAATTAAAAATAAAAATAAAAAAACAATAAGAAAATACTATATCAAAATAAATAATATAGATAAATATTATTCATTGTTTTATTGTAAATTTGATGGTATTATAACCTATAAAAATATACACATGAAAGATACAAACTCACACTCTTCAAGTAAAAATGGAAAGTGTCCTTTTTCACAAGGAGCTAATACTGAAATACATGACAATATTATGGAATGGTGGCCTAAATCATTGAATTTAGATATTCTACACCAACATGACACTAAAACAAATCCTTTAGGAAAGAGTTTTAATTATGCTGAAGAGTTTAAAAAATTAGATTTAGAAGTAGTTAAAAACGATTTGAAAAACTTAATGACCGATAGTCAAGTCTGGTGGCCTGCCGACTGGGGACATTATGGAGGTTTAATGATTCGTATGGCGTGGCATGCTGCAGGTACTTATAGAGTTGCTGATGGTAGGGGTGGTAGTAATACAGGTAATCAACGGTTTGCTCCTTTAAATAGTTGGCCTGATAATGGTAATTTAGATAAAGCTAGACGTTTGTTATGGCCTATCAAGAAAAAATATGGTAATAAACTGTCTTGGGCAGATCTTATTATTTTAGCTGGAAACATGGCTTATGAATCTATGGGATTCAAAACATTTGGTTTTGCTGGAGGACGTGAAGATATTTGGCATCCTGAAAAAGATATTTATTGGGGTGCTGAAAAAGAATGGTTAGCTCCTACCAAAAATCGATATGGTAGTGACGAAGATCGTGAGTCACTTGAAAACCCGCTTGCTGCCGTTCAAATGGGATTAATTTATGTAAACCCTGAAGGTGTAGACGGAAAACCTGATCCGTTAAGAACTGCAAAAGATGTAAGAGAGACTTTTAAGCGAATGGCAATGAACGATGAAGAAACCGTTGCGTTGACAGCTGGTGGGCACACCGTAGGAAAAGCTCATGGTAATGGTGATGCTGATGCTTTGGGTCAAAGTCCTGAAGGAGCTGAAATTCACAATCAAGGTTTTGGCTGGATGAACCCTAAAGGAAATGGAAATGCAGCAGATACTGTTACCAGTGGTTTAGAAGGTGCTTGGACAACTACCCCTGACAGATGGAATCATACCTATTTTCATTTATTATTAAATCATGAATGGGAATTAAAAAAGAGTCCTGCTGGTGCTTGGCAATGGGAACCTGTTAACATGGATGATGCTGACAAACCTACCGACGCCCATAACCCGAATATTAAAAGAAATCCTATCATGACTGATGCGGATATGGCGATGAAAATGGATCCTAAATACCGAAAAATATCTGAAAAATTCTATAAAAACCCAGAGTATTTCGCTGATACCTTTGCTCGTGCTTGGTTTAAATTAACACACCGTGATTTAGGACCTAACACACGTTATTTAGGTGCTGATGCTCCAACAGAAACACTTATCTGGCAAGATCCTGTTCCTACTGTTGACTATACTTTAAACGAAACTGAAATTGAAGAACTAAAAGAAAAGCTATTAAATAGTGGGCTTACTCGTACTGAACTTATAAATACTGCTTGGGATAGTGCTAGAACTTTTAGAGGTTCTGATTTTAGAGGAGGTGCTAATGGAGCAAGAATTCGTTTAACTCCACAAAAAGACTGGGAAGGAAACGAACCTGCAAGACTAAAAAAAGTACTAAATAAATTAACCGAGATTCAATCAAGCTTAACTAAAAAAGTAAGCATTGCTGATTTGATTGTTTTAGGTGGAAGTGCTGCCGTTGAAAAGGCTGCACAAGAAGGGGGCGTTAATATTAAAGTTCCTTTTACTCCTGGAAGAGGTGATGCTACTTCTGAAATGACAGACGCTGAATCTTTTGATGTTTTAGAACCTTTACACGACGGGTACAGAAACTGGCTAAAGAAAAATTATGTTGTAAAACCTGAAGAGTTGTTATTAGACAGAACGCAACTAATGGGTTTAACAGCTCCAGAAATGACTATTTTAGTTGGAGGGATGCGTGTATTAGGAACTAACTATGGAGGTACAAAACATGGTGTATTTACAGATAACGAAGGTGTATTAAGTAACGATTTCTTTGTAAACCTTACCGATATGACATACTCATGGAAGCCTGCAGGAGAAAACCTATACAATATTGTTGATCGTAAAACCGGAAACACCAAATGGACCGCAACTAGAGCTGATTTGATATTTGGTTCAAATTCAATTCTTCGTTCGTATGCTGAAGTATACGCACAAGATGACAATAAGGAAAAGTTTGTTAACGATTTTGTAGCTGCTTGGACTAAAGTAATGAATGCTGATAGGTATGATTTACTATAAAAATAGCCATAATACAAGTTAAAAAGAAGAGCAAATTGTTCTTCTTTTTTGTTTAAAACTCATTTATAAGCTTCTTAAAATAAAGTGAGTTAACATTTCAACTTATTGAGTCAACACCTATTAAAGTCTTAAAGTAACTTTGTAACAGAATTTTAATTTAAAAAAATATTATAAGTAACGATAAAAGTATTTTGGTTTAATGGTAGGAATGGTAGTTGGTGCTAATTATGTGCATTGTTTGCTCCTGATGAAGGAAGTAAAACAAGACAAAAAATTGCTGATGGCTCTGCTTCGGCAAAAAATACAATAACCTCTGAAGCAACACAACTTAAAGAAGAAGTGGAATATAGAGCCAAAAACTAAAAGCACTGAAGGTTAAGAATAAAAAATTACAAACAAAATAATAGCTTTTTTAAAATCATAACCTACTATTTCAGAAAAAGCAATTGAAAAAGTGAATAATATAAACTAAAGGTTTGTCAAATATTAACCTCTTCTAGGTGTTTATTATTTGACAAAAAAGAGTTTAAACTAAAAAAAGTCCCTAAGTCCGAAACACTTTTAGGGACTTTTTTTTTATTTACTAGCGAACAGTTTTACATCATTTTCTGAAACTTTCTTTTCTCCCAGAATAAGTAAACGTTCTACTACATTTCTCAATTCTCTAATATTACCTGTCCAATCATATTCTTGCAATTGTTTAATGGCTTTATCTTCAAATTCTTTTTGAGGCATGCCTTGCTCTTCAGAAATCTTTTTAGTAAAGAAGTTTACTAATAATGGAATATCTTCTCTTCGATCATTTAATGCAGGAACTTTAATTAAAATTACTGCCAATCTATGATACAAATCTTCACGAAAACGACCTTCTTCAATTTCCTTTTTTAAATTTTTATTTGTTGCCGCAACAACACGTACGTTTACCTTTATATCTTTATCAGAACCTACACGTTGAATACGGTTTTCTTGCAAAGCTCTTAAAACTTTTGCTTGTGCAGACAAACTCATATCCCCTATTTCATCTAAGAAAATAGTTCCTCCATTGGCAGCTTCAAATTTACCTGCTCTATCTTTATTAGCTCCAGTAAAGCTCCCTTTTACATGTCCAAATAATTCACTTTCTATTAATTCAGAAGGAATAGCTGCACAATTCACCTCAATCATTGAAGCTTTAGAGCGATCAGATTTTTCATGCAACCAATGTGCTACTAATTCTTTTCCTGTTCCATTAGGTCCTGTAATTAAAACTCTAGCATCTGTAGCGGCTACTTTTTCAATAATTTCTTTTATATGAGTAATAGCATCACTTTCTCCTATCATTTCATAATTCTTACTCACTTTCTTTTTGAGTCGTTTATTTTCTACTACTAGTTCTTTTTTATCTAAAGCATTTCTTACAGTATTAAGCAAACGATTTAAATCTGGCGGTTTAGAAATATAATCAAAGGCCCCTAAACGCATTGTATTTACTGCAGTATCTAAATCTCCATGCCCAGAAATCATAACCATTGGTATTTCTGGTTTCAATTTTCTAGCTTTCTCCAATACCTCAACACCATCCATTTTAGGCATTTTAATATCGCACAGTACTAAATCATAATCTGTTTTCTTTATTTTTTCAACTCCTTCTAATCCATCTTCAGCTTCTTCTACCTCATAAGTATCATTTTCTTCAGAAATAATTTTTTTTAATACTCTGCGAATTGCAGCTTCATCTTCAATTATTAATATTTTACTCATATTTTAGACTTTTAGATGTAAGACAAAAAGAAAGAATACTAGTTTAATGAATTCTTAAATCTCGAAATCATTTTTTGAAGCTCTTAATTTCGTCTTCTAAACCTATTAATGTTACTTTATTGATATATTCTTTATAAAAAGAAAGAACTATTTGTGTTTGCAGTTCAAAAAGCGAGCCAAGTGCAATTTCAAAAAATCTTTTGAACTCTTTATTTGAACTTCTATCTGACCCTTCTGTAATATTCGATGGGATAGAAATTACCAATCTATTTATCTCTGAGGTTATAAAGTATACTCTTCTTTTGGAAACTCTTTTGTAACCTTAAAAACCTTATCACAGAGTTTCATTGAATAAGTTCAAATTTAAGTTTTTTAAAATTATGTTTTCCCATCGTCTTAAATCTTTTTTCTTTTTGTTTTTACTCTTTGATAATATGCACATCTCTTTGAGGGAATGGAATACTAATTTTATGTTCTCTAAAAAGTTCATCTATTCTAAATCGAATATCACTCTGAGGTATGAGTGCCTGGAAACTATCACCTAAAGTAAAAACTAGTTTAAATTCTAAGGCGCTATCTCCAAAGTTTTCAAAAACAACCATAGGTGCTGGATGTTTATATACTTTTGGATGTTCATCTGCTGCTTGTAATAATAACTTTTTCACTAAAACTACATCACTTCCATACGCTACCCCTACCTTAACACTTTCGCGAGTTGTGGTTCCATTTTGCGTCCAATTATATAAACTATTTGTTAAATATTTATGATTGGGTATTACCAACACCTTATTATTAATTGTAACCGCTCTAGTCGTTCTAAGTTTTATATCTTCTACTCTACCAACCTTTCCGTCTAATTCTATAATATCACCTACATGCACACTTTTATCTAGAATAATAAAAATACCTGAAATTATATCTTGAAAGAACGTTTGTAACGCCAAACCAACACCTATTAATAATGCAGATGAAGCCACTAAAATAGCACTCAGGTTAACTCCTGCCGAACTCAATGCTATTGAGAAGGTGATTAAGTAAACAAGCCAGCTAGCAAAAGAAAAAATAGTATCAAACTTATTTTTATCTTCATTTTGCAGTTTGCTTGTTGAAAACTTCTTAAAACATCTCAATGCATACTTTGCCAAGATTAAAGCTATAATTAAAAACAAAACTGTTTTTATTGTGAAGTCAACATCTTTACTTCCTATAGGAATTCTAAGATTTAAAAATTTAGTTATTTCTTTTATTATTTCTTTCATCTGCTAATTCTTATTGTTTTTATTGGTCAGATGTAATTTACTTTTAAATGCTTTCGATCAATATTAAGTTAATTACCACAGTTCATTTCATAAAAATTTAATTATAGCGAATCCACTTCCATAAATCTTTGTAAGTGGGTTTTTTACCATACATTAAAATACCTACTCGATAAATTTTAGCAGCAATCCATACTATCACTATAAAAGTAAGAATTAATAACAACATAGAAATTGCTATCTCCCACCAAGCAACTCCAAACGGAATTCGCATTAGCATTACAATCGGTGATGTAAATGGTATGTAAGAAAATATTACCGAAACTGGCCCGTGAGGATCATTAATTACCGTTGCAAAGCCAACATATACTGCTAAAATTAATGGCAACATAATTGGCATCATAAATTGTTGTGTATCTGTTTCATTATCTACCGCCGCACCTACCGCTGCAAACAAAGAACTATATAACATATACCCTCCTAAGAAATAGAAAATAAATAAGAAGAACATTTTTACTAAAGGTAACCTAAATATTTCTTGCACAATCATTTCGCCTTTATTAGTTGCTGTTTGCTGAATAGCATCTAATTGTTCTGGTGATACTTTTGCCGATTGCATTTCCATCATATCAATTTCAAATACTGATGAAGCTATTAAACTGAATACTAAAAACAAAACCCCCCAAATAAAGAACTGTAACAGTCCAGCTGATGCATTTCCTATAATCTTTCCTAACATTAATTGAAAAGGTTTTACTGACGAAACAATAATCTCAATAATTCTACTTGTTTTTTCTTCAATAACACTGCGCATTACCGATGTACCATAAATCATTACAAACATCATTAGTAAATATCCTGCGATAGCTCCCACACCAATTTTTAATCCGTTAATTAACTTTGATGATTTTTCACCAGAGAAATTCAACATTTTTATTTCTGAGGATATTTTAGACTCTTCTATGTGTGCAATATCAATTCCAAAGCTTGTCAGTTTTTTATGACGTAACTCTTTATCAATCTTATCTTCTAAACTTTCCATGATAGACATACTTGGTGAATCTTTAGAGAAAAACTCAATCGATTTTGCCAACACCTCTAAACTATCTTGTTTTGGAATGTATAAAGCCCCGTAATAATCACCATCTTCTACTTTCTTTTTAGAATCTTCAATTCCTAAAGCAGTAAAATCTTCATATTTTATTGTTTTTGAATCTACAAACACATCTTTAGAAAACATTCCCGACTCATCAACATATACTATTTTCTTAACCTTCTCATCATTCTTTTTCATTAAGAAAAATACCAAAGCTCCCATACCAATCATTAACAACGGACTTAAGAAAGTCATGACGATAAACGATTTATTTCTAACCTTAGCTATAAATTCGCGTTCTATAATTAATCGTAATCTTTTCATTGCTTAACTGTTTTTGTGTATTGCTTGAATAAAAATATCATTGGCACTTGGCACTAACTCGACAAAATGCTGTACTTGTCCCTGAGTTGTTAAATACGATAACAAATCGTTTGGAGAACTTCCGTTGGTCAATTTTACATTAAGTTTTAATCCGTCATTCAGTAATTTGAAATCAGCCGGTAACACTTCAAAGTTTTGCTTTAATTTATCTTCTACTTCTCTAGAATTAGAAGTTGTTAACCCTATTTGAAAAGTATTTGTTCTAAATTCTTTTTTAATATCTTCTAGCTTACCATCTAAAATTTTATTCGACTTATTAATCAAGGCTATATAATCACACATCTCCTCAACAGATTCCATTCTATGTGTAGAAAAAATTATGGTAGCCCCTTCATCACGCAGCTGTAAAATTTCTTTCGCTATTAGTTGTGCATTGATAGGGTCGAACCCAGAAAACGGCTCATCAAAAATTAATAATTTAGGTTGGTGTAAAACGGTTACAATGAACTGTACCTTTTGTGCCATTCCTTTTGAAAGCTCTTCTATCTTTTTATTCCACCAAGCACCTATATCAAATTTATCAAACCAATATTTCAATCGCTTTTTAGCTTCCGACTTACTCAACCCTTTTAATTGAGCAAGATATAATACCTGCTCTCCTACCTTCATACTTTTATACAGTCCTCTTTCTTCTGGTAAGTAACCTATATGTTCTATATGATTTGGAGCTAACTTTTCTCCATCTAAAATAATTTCACCAGCATCAGGCATTGTTATTTGATTGATAATTCTAATAAGTGAGGTTTTTCCTGCACCATTAGGTCCTAACAAACCAAAAACACTTCCTTTAGGTATGTGCATCGACACATTGTTTAATGCCGTATAATCGCCGTAACGCTTTACTACATTATTAATTTCTAATAAATTATTCATAGACTCAATAGTTGATTAATTACCATTAATTAAAAATAGGCAGTGACAAACTTACATATTTTATATTCTTTTAGCCTATTGTTTTACCATAAACCTTACCAGCCTTTTTTAAACTATAATTTGTATGTATTGACGTGCTACTTAAACCGAATATTGCAGGAAACCCCTAGTTCGTAGAGCAAAAAGTAATTCTCTCTTGCAAAACTTTTTTCTTCTCTCATAACACCTAAAAAAACTCTCCACAGGTAGTTTTTTTTTGAATTTGTAAACAAATAGGCGGCATTAATTCTTTGTGATTTTAAATTTAATAACACTTTTTGCTCTTGGTTAACTGGCAATCTTGTTAATTCTGGAAAAACGCCATACCCAAGCGTTACATCAAAATAATTATTAGGTCCTTTTATATATTTTCTATAAGTTACTGCCCCCGATTTACTTGTTACATCATTACTCTTAGAAAAGAAAGCTCTCACACTTAAATAGTTGTTTCCAATATACTTACTAATCGTTCCTGTATAACCCAACGTTGTCTCAGAAAATTTTAACCTTCTAAAACCTAAAGACACTTCAAATTTTTTAGGTAACGATTGAAAAAATTCTAGCCCATATCGTTCACTAGGGAAAAAATTATCTTTTGAAAAACCCACATTTACATAAGCATATGAGGTCTTGGTTATTTTCGGATACATATCTAGTTCATATTGTAAACCATTTGTTTCAAACCTATTGGCATAGTTAATTTTTAAAATAACACTTCCTTGTTTTATTTTTTTTGAATATGAAAGCGTACCAAAATACGAAGGTACTCTTTCACTTTTATCGTAATGAAATGTAGATAATTGAATTCCTATAGTATTGGTTCGTTGGCTATTTAAAAAGTTTTCCTTAAAACTGATTACTTTTTCATTCGTTGGGTCTATAGTAAGAATTTTTTGGAGTGTTAAAAACACCTCATCTGTCTTCCCATTTTTTTCTCCTAACTTGGCTTTTAAAAACAAAATATCTACATCTTCAGGAAAAAAAATCAGGGCTCTTTTTATTAGCAAATCTACTTGTTGCGGATACATAGAGTACAATTCATTTTTGAGCACCGCAACCCAATCATTTTTTCTTTTCGGATCTGCTTCTAACACTTTCAAAAACTGCTTTCTTGCCATTTCATGTTTACCATCCCATGAGTAGGTGTTTCCTAAAAAAGAACGAACATCTAAATAATTGGGATACTTATCTAAAATATGTATCAAGGTATCTTGCGCTTGTTTCAATTGCTTGTCAAAAGCTAATTCTCTAGCAGTCTTAAAAGTTAAATCTACATCTCTTGTATTTTTTGTTCCTTGTGAGTTTGCTTTTGAATATACTAGTAGAAAAAACAACACCACTACGTTACTAATTCTTTTAAGATTTCTATTCATTCCTTTTGCCCTTTTAATTATCTAGTATAAAAACAGGTTCATATTATTCGTTGTTACTCAATCCTTTTCTTATCATAACGCCCCATTTTTTATTTTTATTAAAATAGTAATCTACATTTCCTTTTAAAGCTGCATATAAAATAAAAGGGTGAAATACTATTGTTTCTAAAAAAGCAGTTACAATTAATTTTGATACATCTCCTTTATTTTTATATTGATTGTAGGTAAATTGCTCTGTTAAAATTGCTAGTAATGAATATACTACAACAAGAAGATAGGCCACTACAAAAAAAACAATTACTTGAATCCATGTCAAACTTCCCAAAAAAATAGCTGTTAAAAAATAAAAAAAGCCTAAAACCTCAAATATCGGAGCTCCCCTCTCAAAAAGCAACCAGTAAGGATAACTCAACATTCCTAAGGTATTGTAATTGTAGTTGAATCCTATTTTGCGATGTTTTTTTAGCGTTTCAATGGTACCCCTAGTCCATCTGTTACGTTGAGACATCAAGATTTTATACGATTGTGGAGCTTCTGTCCAACACAACGGATCTGGTATGTATGCTACTTTATATTTTATATTTTGTTCTTCCATATACCTTCTCATTCTTACTACAATTTCCATATCCTCTCCTACTGTATTGGTATCATACCCTCCCAAATTTACCGCTATTTCTTTATCAAAAATTCCAAATGCTCCTGAAACTATGAGCAACCCGTTTAATTTACTCCAAGCCATTCTCCCTAACAAAAAAGAACGCAAGTATTCTAATACCTGCACCCTACCTAACAAATCTTTAGGTAAATTAACTTCCAGTAATTTCCCGTTTTTTATCACACAAGAATTAACAATTCGTATCACACCTCCAGCAGCTATTACCTTAACCTCTGCTTGTTCTAAAAACGGTTTAATCATTTTTTGTAGTGCATCTTTCAGCAATAAACAATCAACATCTATAGAAGCCACATACTCACTTCGACTAAAATTTAGCCCCATATTTAAAGCATCTGCCTTACCTCCATTTTCCTTATCAATTACGACCAATTTATCAAATGCAGGATTCTTCGATTTGAAAATTCCTTTTCTAATTGGCTTTGTTTGTATACGTTGATTCATTTCAACGGTTACTTTTTCCAGTTGATAAGCTTTTATTAGTTTTTCTAAACTGTCATCTACACTTCCGTCATTAACCACTATCACCTCGTAATCTACATAATGTAATGATAGCAATGATCTAATATTTTCAACAATATTCAAACTCTCATTATACGCAGGTGCAATTACAGAAATAGAAGGTTCTAATTTTGAAGACGGGATATCGTCATAGTCTACAAAACTGTTTTTTCTAAAGTAACTTACAATTTCTATTCTTGAAAGAACAGCCAGTGCAATGTATATAACTGAAACTAACAATGAATACCCCAGCAATAAATAATACAATACCAACGACAAGATGGTTACTATTTCTAATTTCATCGCTATGTTACTTTAGGTTGAGTTGACTGTTGTAAGTTCTCTATTCTCTTCAGGATCTTGGAAACTGACTTCCTTATCTCAAAAACTTTGCAATCAATATATTTTACAACAAATGCTTTATCTTCTACCGTACTTACACTTTCTAAAAATTTAAACACTTCAATTTGTTCTAATTGTGGCAATGTAGGGTATCTTTTAAGGAGAACAGGTGTTACATCTTGTAGATTAAAATAAGTAAAAACACTAATAACCTTACGTCTTATTTCACTCCTCTCATGGTTAACAAGGGTTATCAAGGTTTCTTTCGTTTCTAACAAACCATATAACCTCACCAATTCCAACGTTAACAAAACAACATCTTTATTGGTAGATTTTAACCATTTGGTTACATCGGGAATTTCTTGATTTTTATTGTTTTTTAAGGCTTTCAAAATACCTATTTGATCCCATTTAGATATCGGTGTTTCAATAGTTCCTAAAAAGCTCAATCCTTCAAACCCAAAAACACTTATAAAATACATATAAACTTGTCTGCGAATATCTACTCTCGGATCATTCACAAAGGCAAACACCTGCTTTTTAGCTTCTTTTATAGTAAAAATTCTAAGTTCTTTAATTCCAGAAGCAATCACATACCATTTTTTACTTTTTAACTTATCAATAGCACATTGTGAAAGTTTCAGAGCAACAAAAAGGTTATCAACAATCTCAGCCATTTCCCCTGATATCTGGCCTTTAGATTTAATTAATGTATCTACCAATATTTTTTTATTGCTCTTAGTATGAAGTGTTTGTTGTATTTGTTCAACAACTAAAGATTGTTTTGCTTTTATTGAGTGTAAATCTTTATCTGCAAACAAGTATTGAATCAACATGGCTTCGTACTGCTTTTGTTGGCTAACTAGGTGTTGTTCTTTCCTATGTATGTAATATCTAGACACATAAATTATAACAATCAAGATAAATAATACTACCAGAAGTGCACTTGCTAGCATCCAAACAACATATATAAAAGAAGTAAGCCCTTCTGACATAGATATTAACACGATTATAAAAAATATTTCACTTACCTTGAAAGTTTTTTAACCCTCACTAATAATTCATTTACACTTAACGGTTTACTAAGAAAATCATTTGCTCCAATTTCAAATGCCTTTAACACTATTTCCTCTTGTCCTGAAGCTGAAAACACTACAATCGGGGTTTGTTTTTTTAATTTATTTCTAACATGGCTAATAATTTCCAAACCATTGACGTAATCCATCATAATATCTGTTAAAATAAGATCTGGTGAGTGCTTCTCGATTAACTCAATAGCCTTTTTACCATCTTCTGCCAAAAACAATTCATACCCCTCTTGTTCTAATTTTAATTTTATTACCATGAGAAAAACTGAATTATCTTCCGCAACAACTATTTTTTTACCTAGCATTTTAACTTTATTTTTTTTTTACTAAATTTAGTAAGTACCAAACGATTATATAAATATAACTTTTTTAAAATAGATTATGGCATACAAGCATAAAAGCATAATAGTTGACTTGACATTTTTAAATAAAACAATAGGGAACAACCGAGAAGGACGTATTATGCTTATAAAAGCATTTTTAGAGCAAAGCAATATAAAAATCAAAATGTTAAACGAGAAAATTCATGAAGCAGATTTTGATGAAATAAAAAAAATTACTCATTTCCTAAAATCTTCTTTTTCCTTTATGGGATTAAAATGTGCTGCTTCTCTTTCTGAGATAGAAAATTTGTGTGAACAAAAGATCGACATAAAAAAAATGAAACACCTAGGTCATAATGTAACTAAAAATTACGAAAAAAGTCGCCTAGAATACATAAAAATACTTTCAAAACTTTTGAATCATTCATAAATAAATACTCGATACTTGTAAAATGAATTTTAAAAAACATATATATACATTCTCATCGCTTTTTATTCTTTTTTTTAGTGTTATTGTTTTCTACGAATGGATATTTGATAAGAGATTATTTTTTACTGTTAACGAAAATAGCTCCACTACTAAAGTAAATACAGCGTTGCTTTTTCTTTTTTCTACCCTTGCATTGTTATCAAGAAAGTACCTTAAAAAAAATATTCATATAATCATACTTGCCTCTCTTATATGTTTTATCAGTACTTTTACACTTCTTGAATATCTTCTTAATTTCAATTTTTTATTAGATAATTTCTTAGTTCAAGATACTATTTCGAATACCAATCCTGGTAGAATGTCGGTTGCAACTGCTATTTGTTTTCTTCTTTTTTCTATAGGGCTCTTTTCACTCACTCGTACAAACAAACATTCAATCAAAAAGCTACAAATTCTTTTCTTTTTTGCCCCAGCTTTCGCTTTTTTCAATGTTATTGCTTTTATCTTAAGAGTTCCTCTAGACGAAAACATCTCTTTTTTTAAAACAATGTCTATTCACACTTCTATTGGTTTTTTAATTATATCGTACCTTCTTATTTTTGATAATACCTTTTACAACTTAAAAAAGTTTTATTTTTCTGATTTACAGGGAAGCATTATTTTAAGAAAGTCCGTTCCTATTACCATCATTTTCCCACTACTTCTAGGGTTCTCCATACTCAAGTTAATACAAAATGGAATGTTGAATCACGAAACAGGCATCGTACTATTTACCTTAGTTTTAATGCTATCTAGTTTTATTATTTTCTTAGTAGCCTCTGTAAAGTTCAATAAAGTTGATTATGCAAAGAAAAAGTTAACTCAAAATATCTTGAATAAAAACATAGAGCTATCTTATTATAAAAATGCATTAGACAAAGTGGCCTCGGTAACCTTTATTGATGAAAATGGAATTATAAAATATACCAATACTAATTTTTGTAATCTGTCAAAATACTCCAAAAAAGAAGTTTTAGGAAAAAAGTGTAATTTTTTATTTTCAGAACAACAAAATAACCCCTTACTTCCATCCATTATAAAAATTATTTCTAAAGAAGGGATATGGAACGGGGAAATAAAAAAAATAAACAAAGATGGAAATCCTTACTGGACCAATACAGCTATTGTACCACTGCAAAAAAACTCTAATATTAATGAGTTTATGTGTATAGAAATGGACATCACAACGGAGAAAAAAGCTACTGAGTTGCTTGCCTCAAAATATGTTGAAACTCTACAGCAAAAAAACCAAGAACTCCAACAATTTTCGTATATCGCTTCTCACGATCTTCAGGAACCTTTAAGAACCATCAATAGCTTTTCCAAATTCCTATACGACAATTACGCTGATCAATTAGACGGTACTGCAAAAACACTCTTCTCCTACATTAAGCAAGCTACCCACAGAATGAGTAAACTTATAAAAAACTTATTAGAATATTCTAAAATTGAACACCATAAAAAACCTAAAAAAGTAAACTGTAACACGTTAATAGAAGAAATAAAACTTGATTTTCATTTCATTATACAACAAAAAAAAGTCATTATTACATATGATAATTTACCAGTAATTCATGCCTACAAATCCATGCTTCGTATGTTGTTCCAAAACCTAATTAACAATGCGATAAAATTTTCCAAAAAAGACTCCCCTCCTGTTATAGAAATACATAGTGTGAAACAAAAAAATTCTTGGCTGTTTTCAATTAAAGATAATGGAATAGGAATAAAAAAAGAGTTTCATGACAAAATTTTCTCTATCTTTCAGCGCTTACATTCGGGTAAAAAAAAATATAAAGGTACGGGAATTGGGCTTGCTCATTGTAAAAAAATAATTCATCTCCACGGGGGGGAGTTATGGGTAGAATCTAAGTTAAACGAAGGTAGCACCTTTTACTTTACCATACCTAATCTTAAATGATTATGAAAAAATTAAACTTAATTTTATTAATTGACGATGATGCTGCGACCAACTTTTTCCATAAACTTATCTTAGAAAAAGAAAATTGCTGCGAAAATATTGTTTGTAAAGAAAATGGCGAAGATGCCTTAGAGTACCTCTCTACCAAAACTGACAATGAATACCCCGCTCCAGAATTAATTTTTTTAGACATCAACATGCCTAGAATGAATGGGTGGGAGTTTTTAAAAGCATATGAAGAGCTCGAAGCATATAAAAAAGCTAAAAAAGTAATTATTATGTTAACCACTTCACTCAACCCTACCGATAAAGAAAAAGCAAAAGAAATCGTCAGTATTAACGATTTTATGTCTAAGCCTCTTACCAGCAAAAAAATACAGTCTATTTTGAATTCTTTTGATTCTTTTTTTCAGTAAAGAGTACTCCCTATATTTTTTCAGCCTACTACTGTTAATAATGCCTCTAAAATTGCATAAATTTACTATGCGCGCATAATTTTTTAAAAAAATACTATGCATGCATAGTAAAATTTTATATATTTGGCATCGATGAACAAGGATAAATCAATAGATCACCAATTAAGAGCCACGTGGCAAGCAGTTGCAAAGATGTATAATGAGCAAGCTGCAAAGCATGATAGCACCATGGCTACAGCTTTCGCTCTATTGAATATAGATTTTGAAAATGGAACTCCTTCAACTGCTTTGGGACCATTAATGGGAATGGAACCTACAAGTCTTTCTCGTTTATTAAAAACAATGGAAGATAAGGGGGTTATATGTCGTGAGAAAAACCCTAATGATGGGAGAAGCGTTATTTTGAAACTTACCGAATACGGTAAAGAGATGCGTGAAGTTTCTAAAGGACATGTATATCAATTCAACAATAAGGTAAAAAAGCATATTACAGAGGAAGAACTAGACACTTTCTTTAAAGTAACAACAACAATAAACAAACTAATTACAGATAAGTTAATATACGAAGAAGATATTGACAATAAAGCTGTATAAAACAAACAAACAAATGGCAAGAAGAATTAAAAAAGTAGCAATTATCGGTTCTGGTATTATGGGATCAGGTATTGCATGTCATTTTGCTAATATTGGCGTTGAAGTATTACTATTGGACATCGTTCCAAGAGAGCTTAACGACAAAGAAAAAGCAAAAGGACTAACCTTAGAAGACAAAGTAGTTCGTAACCGTTTGGTAAATGATGCTTTGACTGCTTCGTTAAAGTCGAAACCATCACCTATCTACAATAAAAAATTTGCAGATAGAATTACTACTGGAAATCTTGAAGACGATTTACATAAAGTAAAAGATGTAGATTGGATTATGGAAGTAGTTGTTGAACGCTTAGACATTAAACAAAGTGTTTTTGAAAAAGTAGAAAAATATCGTACTCCTGGTACCATTATATCTACCAACACTTCTGGTATTCCTATTAAGTTTATGAATGAAGGACGTAGTGAGGATTTTCGTAAGCATTTTGCTGTAACTCACTTTTTTAACCCTCCTCGTTATTTAAAATTATTTGAAGTTGTTCCTGGACCAGACTGTAAACAAGAAGTTACAGACTTCTTAATGGATTATGGTTCTAAATTCTTAGGAAAAACTTCAGTATTAGCAAAAGATACTCCAGCATTCATTGGTAACCGTATAGGTATCTTCGGAATCCAATCGTTATTTCACCAAGTAAAAGAATTAGAATTAACTGTTGAAGAAGTTGATAAATTAACTGGTCCTGTTATTGGACGACCAAAATCAGCTACTTTCCGTACCGTAGATGTTGTTGGATTAGATACTTTAGTGCATGTTGCTAACGGAATCTATGAAAACTGCCCTAACGATGAAGCACATGATTTGTTTAAGTTACCTGGTTTCATCAACACCATGATGGAAAACAAATGGTTAGGTAACAAAACTAAGCAGGGTTTCTATAAAAAGACAACCAATACTGAAGGAAAACGTGAAATTTTAGCGTTAGACTTAGACACGATGGAATACCGTCCGTCTAAAAAAGCAAAATTCGCTACGTTAGAATTAACAAAAACAATAGATAAGCCAATTGACCGATTTAAAGTATTAGTTGGCGGAAAAGATAAAGCGGGTGAATTCTACCGTAAAAACTTCGCAGCAATGTTTGCGTACGTTCAAAATAGAATTCCAGAAATTTCTGATGAATTATACAGAATTGACGATGCCATGAAAGCAGGTTTCGGTTGGGAAAACGGTCCTTTTGAAATTTGGGATGCTGTAGGCATTGAAAAAGGTATCGAATTAATGAAAGCTGAAGGAAAAGAACCTGCTGCTTGGGTAACTGAAATGTTAGCTAAAGGAGAGAAATCTTTCTATACAGTTAAAAACGGTGCAACATATTACTACGATGTACCTGCAAAAGCACAAGTTAAAAAGCCAGGACAAGATTCATTTATCATCTTAGACAACATTCGTAAAACTACTGAGGTATTTAAAAACTCAGGAGTGGTGATTGAAGATTTAGGAGACGGAATCTTAAACTGTGAGTTCCAATCTAAAATGAACACCATTGGTGGTGATGTTTTAGCAGGAATAAACAAAGCAATCGATTTAGCTGAAAAAGACTTTCAAGGATTAGTAGTTGGTAACCAAGCTGCAAATTTCTCAGTTGGTGCTAACATTGGAATGATTTTTATGATGGCTGTAGAGCAAGAGTATGATGAGTTAAATATGGCTATCAAGTATTTCCAAGATACCATGATGCGTATGCGTTATTCTGCAATTCCTACTATAGCTGCTCCTCATGGAATGGCGTTAGGTGGTGGATGTGAAATATCATTACACGCAGACAAAGTAGTTGCTGCTGCTGAAACCTACATCGGATTAGTAGAGTTTGGAGTTGGAGTAATTCCTGGTGGTGGTGGATCTAAAGAAATGGCTTTAAGAGCTCAAGACTTATTCCACACTGGTGATGTTCAATTAAACGTGTTACAAGAACACTTCTTAACTATTGGTATGGCAAAAGTGGCAACTTCAGCTTATGAAGCATACGACTTAAACCTACTACAAAAAGGAAAAGATGTTGTTGTTGTAAACAAAGACCGTCAAATTGCAGAAGCTAAAAAGCACGCTGTGTTATTAGCAGAAGCAGGTTATACACAACCAGTAAAACGTAAAGATGTTTTAGTATTAGGTAAGCAAGCCTTAGGAATGTTCTTAGTAGGAACAGATTCTATGGAAGCTTCTAAATATATTTCTGAACACGATCAGAAAATTGCAAACAAACTAGCCTATGTAATGGCTGGAGGAGATTTATCAGAACCAACAAAAGTTACTGAGCAGTATTTATTAGACCTTGAACGTGAAGCTTTTTTAAGTTTAACTACTGAAAGAAAAACGTTAGAGCGTATTCAACACATGCTAAAAACAGGAAAACCACTTCGCAACTAGTTGCGAAGAGTATTGAGATATTAGTATTAAGTAGTTAGAAATGCATAAAGTAGAAGATTTAAAAATATGGCAAAAATCAATAGAGTTAGCAAAGGCTACCTATCTACTTATTTCAGAATTACCATCGGATGAAAAATTCGGGCTAACATCTCAAATAAAGAGAAGTGCTATTTCGATTCCTTCAAATATAGCTGAAGGAGCTGGTAGAAATTCACAAAAAGAATTCAAACACTTTTTGAGTATTGCAAATGGTTCTTCATACGAACTTCAAACGCAATTACTATTAGTTATTGAATTGAACCTAATACATAAAGATAAAGTACAACCCGTTATTGAGTTGTGTATTGAAATTCAAGAAATGAATTATGATTTTCAGCAAAAGTTAAAAGCCTGATAAATACTCAATACTAAAACCTCAATACTCAATACTAAAAATAAAATGAAAACAGCATATATAGTAAAAGGATATAGAACCGCCGTAGGTAAGTCTAAAAAGGGTGTGTTCAGATTTAAAAGAGCCGACGAATTAGCTGCCGAAACCATCAAGTATATGATGACTAAGTTGCCAGAATTCGATGTAAAGCGTATCGACGATGTTATTGTTGGTAACGCAATGCCAGAAGGTTCTCAAGGATTAAACATGGCAAGAATTATTTCGTTAATCGGATTAGATTCTGTAGATGTTCCTGGAGTTACCGTTAACCGTTTTTGTTCATCAGGAGTAGAAACTATTGCAATGGCAGTAGCAAAAATTCAATCTGGAATGGCAGAATGTATTATTGCTGGTGGAGCAGAAAGTATGAGTTCTGTACCAATGACAGGTTTTAAACCAGAATTAAACTACGATATCGTAAATGCAGGTCACGAAGATTACTATTGGGGAATGGGTAATACTGCAGAAGCAGTAGCCCAACAATACAATGTATCTCGTGCAGACCAAGATCAATTTGCTTACGAATCGCACATGAAAGCTTTAAAAGCGTTAGATAGCAATCGTTTCCAAGATCAAATAGCACCAATCGATGTAGAAGAAACATATATTGATGGAAATGGAAAACGTGCTATAAGAAATTACACAGTTACTAAAGACGAAGGTCCACGTCGTGGAACTAGCGTAGAAGCCTTAGCAAGATTACGTCCAGTATTTGCTGCTGACGGTTCTGTTACTGCTGGTAACTCATCACAAACAAGTGATGGAGCTGCCTTTGTTATGGTAATGAGTGAAGATATGGTAAAAGAGTTAGGTATTCAACCAGAAGCTCGTTTAGTAAGTTATGCAGCTGCAGGAGTTCCACCTCGTATTATGGGAATTGGTCCTGTAGCAGCAATTCCAAAAGCATTAAAACAAGCAGGTTTACAACAGAGTGATATTGAATTAATTGAACTAAATGAAGCATTTGCTTCACAATCATTAGCAGTTATTCGCGAGTTAGGATTAAATCCGGATATCATTAATGTAAACGGTGGAGCAATTGCTTTAGGCCATCCATTAGGATGTACTGGAGGTAAACTGTCTGTTCAATTATTTGATGAAATGCGTAAGCGTAACATGAATAACAAATACGGAATGGTAACCATGTGTGTAGGTACTGGTCAAGGTGCTGCTGGTATTTTTGAATTCTTAAATTAAAATTAAGATATAAGTATTGAGTATTGAGAATTTTCTCATCTCTTTTAAAAAATAAGTAACAAAATTATAAAAGTAGTTAGTATCTCAATACTCACTACTAAATACTAAAATCTATGATTATGTCAGAATTAAATAAAGATCTTTTACGCGGAGGGCAGTTCCTAGTAAAAGAAACAAAATGTGAAGATATATTTACTCCTGAAGATTTTTCAGAAGAGCAAACAATGATGCGTGATGCGGTTAAAGAATTTAACGACCGTGAAATCATTCCTCATAAAGACCGTTTTGAGGCGAAAGATTACGCACTTACTGAAGAAACCATGCGTAAAGCAGGTGAATTAGGATTCTTAGGTGTGGCTGTTCCTGAAGCCTATGGCGGATTAGGAATGGGATTCGTTTCTACCATGTTAACATGTGATTACATTTCAAGTGGAACAGGATCTTTTAGTACAGCTTTTGGAGCGCATACAGGTATTGGTACGATGCCAATTACATTATACGGTACCGAAGAGCAAAAGCAAAAATACGTTCCTGCCTTAGCAATGGGTGAGCGTTTTGGAGCTTACTGTTTAACAGAACCAGGGGCAGGATCCGATGCGAACTCAGGTAAAACTACTGCTGAGTTAACTGAAGACGGAAAACATTATAAAATTAACGGACAAAAAATGTGGATTTCGAATGCAGGTTTTGCTGAAATCTTCATCGTTTTTGCTCGTATTGAAGACGATAAAAATATTACTGGTTTTATCTTAGAATATGATAAAAACAACCCTAACGGAGTAACTTTAGGAGAAGAAGAACACAAATTAGGTATTCGTGCATCATCTACACGTCAGGTATTTTTCAACGACACTTTAATTCCTGTTGAAAACATGTTATCTGTTCGTGGTGGTGGATTTAAAATTGCCATGAACGCCTTAAACGTTGGTCGTATCAAATTAGCAGGTGCCTGTTTAGATTCTCAAAGAAGAATTATTAGCCATGCTGTAAACTATGCAAACGAGCGTAAGCAATTTAAAACGCCTATTGCTGAGTTTGGTGCTATTAAAATGAAATTAGCTGAAATGGCTACTAGTGCCTATGTTGGTGAATCTGCATCGTACAGAGCTGCTAAAAACATTGAAGATAGAATTGCTATTCGTGAAGCAGAAGGAAGTTCTCATCAAGATGCAGAATTAAAAGGTGTTGAAGAATATGCTATTGAGTGTTCAATTTTAAAAGTAGCTGTTTCTGAAGACGTACAAAACTGTGCTGACGAAGGAATCCAAATTTACGGAGGTATGGGATTCTCTGAAGAAACTCCAATGGAGTCTGCATGGAGAGATGCTCGTATTGCTCGTATTTATGAAGGAACTAACGAAATTAACCGTTTGTTATCGGTAGGAATGCTAGTTAAAAAAGCAATGAAAGGTCATGTAGATTTATTAAATCCTGCAATGGCAGTTCAAAACGAATTAATGGGAATTCCTTCTTTCGATACTCCAGATTACTCTGAATTATTCTCAGAGGAAAAAGAGATGATCGCTAAATTAAAGAAAGTATTCTTAATGGTAGCTGGAGCTGCATTACAAAAATTTGGTCCTGAATTAGAGCAACACCAACAGTTATTAACGGCTGCTTCAAATATTTTAATTGAAATATACATGGCAGAATCTGGAATCTTAAGAACTGAAAAGAACGCGAAGCGTTTTGGTGAAGAAGCTCAAAAAGAACAGATTGCAATGGCTAAATTATACTTATACAATGCCGTAGAAATGATTACTAAGAGTGCAAGAGAAGGAATTATCTCTTTCGCTGAAGGTGATGAACAACGTATGATGTTAATGGGGCTTAAGCGTTTTACAAAATACGCAAACTACCCTAACGTAATAGAGTTACGCAATACAATTGCAGAAAAACTAAAAGCAGAAAATAAATACTGCTTCTAAAAAAATAGAAAGATTTTCTTTAACTTTTATAGGTTTTAGAATTTAGTTGTTTGTTTAAAAGATCGTCAAATTAGTTTTTGGCGGTCTTTTTTTTTCTCCTAAAGAAATATTAACTAATCAATACCAACCCAGTAAAACTACTTACAAATTAGTTGATGCAAAACTTCAAGAATAGTTGAAATAAAAACACCATCGATTTTAACACGAACCAATAAACTATTAAACATGAAAAAACTATCATTTTATTCGCTATTATGTTACTAATCGCAGTTCTTGTACTAAAGAAGATGCTACTAACAATTTAATACTACTTGGGAATTAGAATATATCTCTGGACTCAAAATTGCTTTTGAAGGATTCATTCCTACAAAAAACCGCAACTTACGTTTGATAAAGAAACAATGAAAATTTATAGTAATAATGGTTGCAATGGGTATTATGCTACGTTTACTTTAAGTGAAGAAACGCTATTTTTTTTGAAGAAGCAGGTCCTATCACCATGATGTATTGCGGACAAAGGGAACAAGAATTTTTAAAAACTATTAAACAAATTAACAAGTATAGCTTTGACATAGAAAAAAACTAAATTTATTAATGTACGATGTATCGATGATACACTTTAAAAAAGCAACCTCAGCTGAATAATTCAGTACAGTTGTCATTTCAAATGGAGTAATAACAACAAAACCTCATACTATACACCCTTATATGGTTGTTAGTATGAGGCTTTTACTTTTACCACAAAATACATCATAACGAATAACCACAGCAACGTGCTTATCTCTCAAAGTATAGCAAACATCCTCATAACGAAGAGTGACAACGACGTGGTTATCTCATAAAATTATAACTCTAATATTCTCTATTTTTAAAAAATTACGGGAATCCACTACTTATTTTACGGTTTTTCTCAAATTTGATTACTCTTTTTGTAATAACTTTAAAAGCACAAAAAGTACTTTTATACCACCATATTGGATGTATAAGAGGAATAGAGGTGCTTTTATAAACAAGTTAGGCACAAGCAGGAAAACACTAAAACGAAAAAACTATGAATGGAACTGAAAACGAGGAAATAGACGAAAAAATAATTGATGTAGATGAGAAAGAAGAATCAATTGCACCAATAATTTACGACATATCTAGTTATGGTGCCGACTATGATGTTGAGGGACTTGTCAAAAGGCTTAAAAGAGGAGATATTTTTATACCACCATTTCAAAGAGATTATGTTTGGAATCAAGCAGAAGCATCTAGATTGATTGAATCCCTTTTACTAGGACTTCCAGTTCCTGGCGTATTTTTAGCAAAAGAAAGTGATTCAAATAAATTATCTGTTATTGACGGACAGCAACGCCTTAAATCTCTTTTGTTTTTCTACGAAGGTTTTTTTAATCCAAAAGAAGGAGACAATAGAAAGAAAGTGTTTAAACTTAAAAATGTACAACAACAATTTGAAGGAAAAACTTATGATGAATTAGAAGAAGAAGATAGAATTAACCTAGACGATTCAATAATTCACGCGACAATAATTAAACAAGAAACACCAAATGATGATAACACAAGTATTTATCACGTTTTTGAGAGATTAAATACAGGTGGAAGAAAATTAACACCTCAAGAGATTAGGTCAGCAATTTACATCGGAAAATTGAATGAACTGATTGTTGAATTAAATGATTACGAACCTTGGAGAGAACTTTTTGGAAAAAAGAATAATCGTCTTAAAGACCAAGAGATGATTTTGAGATTTTTCGCAATGTATACTTCCCTAGATATTTATACTAAACCTCTGAAAGAATTTTTAAATAAATTTAATGGCAAATATAGAAATCCTATTGATTCAGAAATTGACAGATTATCGACTGTATTCAAAACAACAACAAATAGAATATTAGATAATTTTGGTAAATCAGCATTCAGACCAGACCGAGTTTTTAATGCTTCAGCATTTGAAGTGCTAATGGTCGGAATTGCTACTAGACTTGATGAAAATATTGATTTTGAATCTTTGGTGGCAAATATTAACGAATTGTACAAAGACCAAGATTTTATTGATTCTATAACGAGAGCAACTTCGGATGACAAAGTAGTTGAAGCAAGACATAAAATGTTTAACGATTTTATAGTTGAGTATGTTCAATAATCCCGATTTAGAAAGACAATATTTAAGACTAACAAATCTTATTAGAAACACAAGAGATAGTTTTGAGCCAGATGACGAATTGCAATCTCATTTAGCAAAATATCTTTGTATTCTATGTTCAGGTTTTCTAGAAAATGCTCTTAAAATTACACTTTCAGATTTTGCGGAACAAAGGACAGGTGATGAAATGATTTTGTCTTATTTAAAATCCCAATTACAGCGAATTAATAATCCTAATTCAGGAAAAATAAGAGACACGACTAAAATTTTTAGCCCAATTCTTGAAGAAAGACTAAACACATTTATGCAAGTTAATGATAAATCTTCCGCAATTAATTATATAATAAAAGATAGACATAAAATTGCTCACGGAAAGGATTCAGATATTACAATTAGAAAAATTGAAGAATATTTTACTAAAGTAGTAAAAGTTTTCGTCTTTATTGAACAAGATTTACTGACAAATGCCCGTGCCTAACAATGTATAAAAAAAATAGGGCAAAAAGTGCTTAACCGAAAGGTGTGTGTATTTGTCAAGTCGCCAAATTTTTAAATTTGGTATATTTAAAACAAGAAAAGATAAATAACAAAATTTAAAAATTCGGCTTGTGTTTCATCCGAAAAGTATCGCTTAAAACTGCCCTACTTTTCTTATACTAACCGTTAGCGGTCAGTTAAAACGACAACAAAAAATGACAGATATTAAACAACAATTTATTGGACTAATTCAAAATAGAAGTAAAGAGAATTCCGAATCATTGAAAGACGACTTTGAAAAAAGACGCATCGGAAAATGTATGGAAACGCTTAGAACAGAATTAGATTCATTTATTCGAGTTATGTATTTAGGTAGAATTGCTAACATAGCCGAAAGAGAAAGACTAATACAACAAACTTTATCAGGAGAAAAATGGACTGTTTTGACACACAATAATAAGTGGAAACAAGTTACAGATAGAGATATGGTGGAAAAAGCAAATGAATTGATGGGATACATTCAATATGTTTATAAGTTTGGTTGTGGATTTATTCATTTATCTGACTTCCATAACTACTCAATGAATAACCCGTTTGACAAACTCAGTGACACAGAAAAAACAGACGTTAAAAATTATCTGAACCAATACCATTTTTTTCCTCTTGACACTGAATTAAAGATAGAAAATTTAACCAGCTATATTCCTGACGTATTTAATAAAATATCTTCGAACTTAGCTTGCTATTTTGACAATATATTAACTGACGAAATGATAACAATGTAAAAAAACCGAACCGCTAACATTTTGTATAAGTAATGGCAGGAATGTGGCAAAAAACAAGGTTTGTAGCCCGCTTAAACTGCGTAGCTGTTTGACAGGAAAGTGCCACGCAATCTGCCACTACTCATACAATTTACCGTTATAAAAATAAAAACTATGAAAAAAATTACTGCTTTTTTTGTATTAACGTTAGTTACTATTACGAGTATAAATGCACAAAGAGAATTAGACTCTTTGACTTATGAAAACACTCAAGACATTAATTTTTTTAGAAACATCAAAAACAATACTAAAATAAATAAATATGTTACTGTTAGTGAAAATGTTGTTAAAATTGGGGATACTTTAATTTTAGGGAATCCGACATCACAAGAGACAAATTCAAGCACTTATGGAGGAAGTTATGGGAGAAGAGGAAGAATTGGTGCTGCAAAAACAAGAAGTACAACTACTAAAACTTATGAATTCATTAAAATGGGAAGACCTGCGGGATTTGGAAGTATTATGACTGCTATAAGTGGAGAGTCACAAATAATGGCAAGCAATAGCTTCAAGAATACTAAAGTTATAGTAAATGAAATGAAAGCGTACCATAGAGGAAGCAAAAAGAAACCTCTTTATATCGTTATGGTATTAGGTGAAATTAATGGTCGTGCTTTTGGTGTAAATAAATATTTAAGTGTAATGGATTCAGAATTAGCCTTGGAATCTGGTGAAATTTTATTGAAAAATAGAAAAATGACGAGAGGTGAAGCTATTTCAAAATTAAAAGAAGCTAAAGAGTTGATGGAAATTGAAATGATGTCTAAAGAAGAATTCAATAAATTAAAAAAAGAACTTGCTCCAATAATAATGAATAAAAATTAGAACTATTACTTTTTACAACAATGGCTATGGCTATAAGTAATTGCTTGTTCATACCTACTTCTAAAAATTCTCACAGATTTCTAACTTAGTGTGTACTTGCAAAGTTCAATCCTAAACCACTTAACTACTCATAACCGAAACCGTTACCACTAACAAACAAAGAAAAACATGTCAGATATCGACAAACGAGTATTGGCTATTAAAGAACTACTACAAGCCTTTAAATTAGAAAGAATACTATATGTAGTAATTTCTTGTATTGCTGTGAGCATTTTGCTAACCGTAGCAATTTTTATCATGGTAAAAAACCCAGAAAAAATCGAATGGTTTATCAGTCTGTTTGTACCTGCTGGAGCCATTACCTATTCTATTGGACGAATTTTAAAAATGTGGAATCAGGCATTAACATTTGTCAGTAACCAAAAAATAGGAGGTAACGATGAAGCATAAAAAAAATTATTTTGGTATCATTTCAGCTATTGGTTTATTATGTATCATGATTGGTTATGCCTACATGATGTATAAATTAAATACCATAACTGAAGAAGTTGAATTAAAGCAACAAAATTTAAAAGAAATAACCCGAGAGCTTACGATTACCGAAAAGAAATTAGTATTAAAAAAAGAATTGATCAATGAGCTTGATAGCCAAATTAAAAAAAGCAACGATACTACTTTAATACTAAGAACATCTAACCAAATAATCACCAACAACAACCTAGAAAAATCAATCGAGGCTAACAAACAAAATACGACTATTTACATACAAGTAAACACGAAAAAAGTACAAGCTACACTTGAAAAAGTAGATTTAGTAGGCTTTTTAAATGCTAAAGGATATACAACATATGGGTATGATTTTGTAAGTGGTCGTGCAAACAATACGCTACGGTATTTTCATGAAGAAGATGTGAAAATTGCAAAATCTGTTCAAAAAATACTAAAAACGGATTTCAACATTACCTTAAAATTAGTCTTCATAAAAAAATATGGTGATAAGGCACCAAAAAAGCAACTAGAACTGTGGATTAAATAAAAACTATAATCAAGCTAATGCTACATAACCAATAAAAAACATACACGATGTTAGAAGAAAATAATTTAATTGATGAAATAACATTTAATCAAATTCAAGAGTTAAAATTAAACAACATTTGTTATCAATCAACAACAAGAGGAAGCTTTTGGCCTTTTAAAGCTAGCTTTAATTCAACCTCTTTTTTTATTGATAAAAATGTTCTCTTAACATCTGCACATAATGTTGTAAAAACATATAGAAGCGTAAACAAGCTAGTCGTAGCACCTGCAAGAGTTGGTAAAATGTATCACTATGGTAAGTTTTCTATAAACACAGAAAACTCTAAAAACTTTAGCATTTTTCCTGATTATGATATGCGAAACAAACCAACAAGAGGCCTCTATGACATTGCTTTAATTTATATTCCCAATCATGTAATTGATAGCAACACCAGCTTTACCTACCAAAACTCGTTGCCTTTATTAGAAGATATTTCTTCTTTATCAATTAATGAAGAAGTGTATTGTGCAGGCTATCCAGCCTCAGGAAAACACAAAAACAGGTATCGAATGACTCTAGATAAATCTAAAATCACTGAGATTAACGAACATAGTTTTACGCATAACCTTAGTACAGCAACAGGCAATAGTGGCTCACCAATTATGGTAAAAAGAAACAATCAATTGTATATTATTGGGGTTAACTCAATAAAACATAATGGAACATTAATTAATGATGTAAAGAAGAACTGGATTCAACAATCCAAAGAAATTCTTGCTTCAGCATAAATAATCACTTTTAAAATCTATATAAAATGGCAATATTAGGAACAAAAAAGTTTTGGAAGCCTGCTATAGGCGCTTCAACAACCCAAAAAGAAAATCAAATTTTAAAAAATTCTGGATATCTAAATATTCAACTCACTTCAGTTAACTATATGTCAAAAGGTAATTTTTGGCAAAATACTTTTGGAGGAAGAGATAATATTGCTTTGGCTACAAATTTAAAATATCAAACAGGCGTTGAAACTATCGAAGCAACTTCAGTTCAAGACGTTCGTGAAGTAAAAGTAAATAAGAATTACAATTTGGGACTAAACAGAAATATTGCTGTAAAAATACCTTTGAATGCAGATGCTATTTCAATTGATGTTAAAATGACTGCCGTAAAAAACGACTTATTAGAAGCGAAGTTTGACATGTTAAACAAACCCGAATATCAATCAGCGCTACAACTCGCACCTACCCTTGTAGGCCAAGTAATTACAGTTACATCATTAGTTAAGGGTTTATTTTCAGATTCTAATCCAGATACGCAACTAGAAGCAAGTTACGCAGGAATTATAAGTGCTCAAAAAGAGGAATACCCTGTTTCAAACGGTAAATTAACTAAGGGGTTATTAATTTTAATTTCAACAGATGATGGAGATAATTTTAGTAATGTTGATGAAAATGACTTTGAATTAAGAGGAGATACTTTATATTATAAAAATAATGAAGTAGAGAATACGTATGCTATATTTAATATTTCATTTGATTTATATAGAGGTGATGACGAAAATTCAAATTGGTTTAAAAAATACAGCAACTCTTTAAATAATTTAGATAAAATTCAGCTCGCTCTCAATAACGATGAAATAGAGAAGATTTATAATGATTCTCTTAAAATGTGGATTGAAGGAAACGCTCTTATTGATGCAGATGCTACCTATGTAAATAAAGAAAAGTTACAAATTAAAGGTTTAGCATTAGACACTTTAAGAAAAAAATATTTAGAATATAGCAATACTACTGCCAACACAGATATGCAAAAATCTACAGAATTATTTGCTGAGTTAATAGGCTCTACACCTTTTAACATGATAAAAGAAGCTTTCCCGTCAACTGGCAATTTAATTGAATCTCATATTAATATGGATACAACTAAATCAATCGACTCTGTTGAATTAGGTTTTTTAAATTTAGATAGTAATTTTTTGGATTCGTTGGATATTGACACTTCTAAATATTTAAAAGATTTAGAAGAAAATAAAATCACTTTTCACTTGCTAAAAAAATAACTTAATTTAACTATAAGCTGTTAAGAATAAAGGTTACATTTAGGAGTTAAAAAGCACTGAAATCACAGAAGTCGTTTTTTTTATGCTTAATAATAGTTATTGCTCATCTCAATTCCTATTACGCAATATTTATAAACTATTCCTTGTCTTATATATTCAAAAAAACGTAACCTTTCATAAAATTATTGTATGGAAACAAACAACACTACTACACTATCAATGAACGATACATTTAACGATCGAATTAAACTACCTTTTAGTTTTGAAACTGCTAAAATGTTAGAAGAAGCAAAAGCGCTACAATTAGATAATTTTGAATATTACGACGTAATTCCTTTACGGTCACCAGCACATTTAGTAGATACTTCATTACCATTCCCTCCTCCTGCAGATGATTATGCTGATGGTTCTTGGACCGATTGGTTAGATACTCTTGCACTAAAAAAATCTCCTTACCTAACCAACGTAGTTAATTTTTTTAAAGAAAACACTACTGTAACTTTAGTACGACTACTCCGATTAGCTCCACATTCAACAGTAAAAGAACATACCGATCCTACTTTAGGTTTAGAGATTGAAAAGTCAGTAATTCGTCTTACAATACCTATTCTTAATAACGAAAATGTTACTTTTTATTTAAACAACACCCCAGTAATAATGGCTACTGGAGAATGTTGGTACATGCGTCTTACCGACCCGCATAAAGTAATAAATGATGGAGATGAAGAACGTATAAACCTTACGATAGATATGATTCCGAACGATTGGATTCGACAAATAATTAAAGACAGTAAACATAGCTAAAAGAAAGAATAATTGTATTAATACCAATAAAAAAAGGTTACGTTAAAACGTAACCTTTTTTTATCTATATATTTATTCTTTGTCGTTTATTCTAAAGCACCTAAATAACGCTCTGCATCTAAAGCTGCCATACAACCTGTACCTGCAGCAGTAACTGCCTGGCGGTATTCTTTATCTTGAATATCTCCAGCAGCAAAAACTCCTGGTAAATTTGTTTTGGTAGATTTACCTTTGGTAATTAAATACCCTGTTTCATCCATATCTAACACACCCTTAAATAAATCAGAGTTTGGTTTATGTCCAATTGCAATAAATACACCTGTTACAGGAATCTCAGTTTTCTCTCCAGTTTGGTTGTTTACAGCACGAACACCTTCAACCACATTCTCACCTAAAACCTCATCAATTTCAGTATTGTACATAACAGTAATATTTTCTGTTTTGTTAACACGGTGCTGCATTGCTTTAGAGGCACGCATATAATCTTTACGAACTAATATGGTTACCTTGCTACAAATATTCGCTAAATATGTTGCTTCTTCTGCTGCAGTATCTCCTGCCCCAACTACAACAACATCTTGTCCTTTATAAAAGAAACCATCACAGGTAGCACAAGCAGAAACTCCACCACCAATTAAACGTTGTTCGCTTTCTAAACCTAAATATTTAGCAGTAGCGCCGGTAGAAATAATAACCGTTTGTGCTTCAATTTCTGTTGATTCGTCTACAGTTATTTTATGTATTCCTCCTTCTTTTTCAGAAAGCTCTACTTTGGTAACCATTCCAAAACGAACATCGGTACCAAAACGCTCTGCTTGGTTTTTTAAATCTTCCATCATTGCTGTACCATCAGTTCCATTTGGGTAACCAGGAAAGTTATCAACCTCTGTCGTTGTTGTTAACTGCCCTCCCATTTGCATTCCTGTATACATAACTGGTTTCATATCTGCTCTTGCCGCATAAATTGCTGCTGTGTAACCTGCTGGTCCAGAACCAATAATAAAACATTTAATTTTTTCTGCCATCGTCTAAAAATTTTGAAGTTACAAATGTAATTTTTTTTTACATCTATTATCTACTTTTGAATATATTTTAACTATGAACATATAAAATCATATTATTTAATAAATATTTTGTTTTTTTATTTGTCATCTACTTTTTTTTTCTACATTTGCAATCCGAATTATTCGGGGTGTAGCGTAGCCCGGTCATCGCGCCTCGTTTGGGACGAGGAGGTCGCAGGTTCGAATCCTGCCACCCCGACAAAAACCTGTAAATCTTTTGATTTTCAGGTTTTTTTTATTACTTGATAGTGTATTCCAATAACAAGTAAGAACCTTCTGTAAAATACAGTATACTAATGAAGTGGTACTTATTTTTTATAAATCTAGAAAGGTTTATAAGAATGCAAATTATGAAGCTTTTAAAAAACATACCAATTCAGCACTCTTAGTATCCTAAAAACTAAATCTTAAGAAATTAAAGCCATTATTAATCATGATATCTACTATAAATGTTATTGATTCTAATAAAAAGGCATTAGAACAATTTCACAGGCGTTGGATTTTAACGAAAAAACCTCTGATAAAAAATTGCTAAAATCAACATCTTAGTTAATCTTGCCAATGTTTATAGTTAAATAGATAACACAGACAAAGTGATTTTAAAAACTCAAATAATGAACAAGAGCATCAATTAAACTGACGGTCTATGTTTCTTATCAAAGAATATTTTTTACAACAACTAAAAACACACATTACACCTTGGCTTACAACATAAACCAAGGTGTTTTTATATAAAACAGCTATTATAACATTAGTATTCTATACAAGATTTTATGTAAATTCGTACTTATGGAATTACTTTTTTTAGGGTTGGCTGGTGGAGCCATCATATCTTATTACATTTTAAAAAAATTCACCTCAGTAAAAAGAAAAAATTTAACCGAAAAACAGTCGGTTGTATTATTAGATAAGATTAAGAAAGTATCTAAATTAATTACTGTTGAAGGAGAATTTGCTGAAATATACCATCACGAAAATACCAAGGAGAAGTTTTTAGGACTTGTTACTAGTAAGAAAAAAGCCATTATTTTAATTAATGCTAAAGTGCATATTGGTTTTGATTTTAGGAAAATAAAAATGCATACTGACACTAAGAAAAAAGTATTAGTTTTATCCGAATTCCCACAACCTGAAGTATTTTCAATAGAACCTAATTTACGTTTCTATGACATTCAAAACGGCTTACTTAATAAGTTCAGTTCAGAAGATTTAACTGAAGTTAATAAAGAAGCAAAAGAACATATTCTTCAAAAAATACCCGAAAGCAACTTAATGCAAACAGCAAACAAAGAAGCTATAGAAGCTGTTAGTTTAATGCAAAATTTAGTAGAAACGATTGGATGGAAACTAGACTACACTGCTTTAAAGATTCCTGAATCAACTCAAAATTTAATTGAATAACTAACAGTAATGGAGAAACATTATAAAACATTTAAACTATTATTCATTTCTGCTTTTTCTTTTTTTTTATACTATTACGTAGGCAATCATGATGCTTTAATGTTACTTCAAGAAAAAGCAGACAAATATTTCACACATGGAGGTTTTGAATTTTTCTTATTCATAAATATTTTTAAATACTTTTTCTTATTACTTAGTTTTATGTCTATTATTTTCCTAGCTTTTATACCCTATAAAAATAAAAAAAATGAATATTGAAGAGTTACGTAATTATTGCATTACAAAAAAAGGAGTTACTGAACATTTTCCTTTCGATGAAGTTACCTTAGTCTTCAAGGTCATGGGAAAAATGTTTGCCTTGGTTGGACTAGATAGGTGGGAACAGGGAGAAACAAAAATTAATTTAAAATGTGATCCTGAACGCGCCTTAGAGCTACGCGCTGAATATGAAAGTATTAACCCAGGATATCATATGAGTAAAAAGCATTGGAATACAGTTACTTTAAACAATGATGTTTCAGACACTCTTGCTTTTGAATTAGTTGACCATTCATACGAATTGGTAGTAAAAGGATTGACTAAAAAACTACAAGAAGAATTAAAATCAATGTAATTGAACATGATAAAATCTGAACTTAGAAAACTTTACAAACAAAAAAGAAACACACTTACTCCGTCAGAAAAAGAAAAACTTGAAGAAAATATTTATCAACAAATTTTCGAGTTAAAAAATGATAACATTCACAATGTGCATTTGTTTTTATCTATGCGAAAGTTTAATGAAATTGACATGCAACCTGTGATCGATTTTTTTAGAGAAAAGGAAAAAAGAATTATTGTTAGTCGCTGCAATTTTGAGAATGATTCTCTTACTCATTTTTATTTTGAAAAAGATGCCAAGCTAGAACTTAACAAATTTGGTGTTCCAGAACCAGTAAAAGCAAAAGAAGCTTTTATAAAAGATATCGATTTGGTTTTTGTTCCTATGTTAATTTCAGACGAACAAAATTACCGAGTTGGTTATGGAAAAGGGTTTTATGATCGGTTTTTATCAGAGTGTAGAGAAGATACTCAAACTATAGGACTCAACTTTTTCTCTCCTATCAAAAAAATAGAAGACACTCATGAATTTGACGTTCCATTAGATATTGTTATATATCCAAAATAAAAAATCCCGCAAAAAGCGGGATTTTTTATTTTATATACTAACGATTATCCGTTCATTGAAATTAAAAACTCTTCGTTGTTTATTGATCTTTTAATTCTGTCTTGAATAAACTCCATTGCTTCAATAGGATTCATATCTGCTAAATACTTACGTAATACCCACATGCGATGCACTGTTTTTTCGTCTAATAATAAATCATCACGACGTGTACTCGACTTAATTAAGTCAATTGCAGGATAAATTCTACGATTTGCAATATTACGCTCTAATTGTAATTCCATGTTACCTGTTCCTTTGAATTCTTCAAAGATAACCTCATCCATTTTCGAACCAGTTTCTGTAAGTGCAGTAGCAATAATAGTTAAAGACCCTCCATTTTCAATGTTACGAGCTGCTCCAAAGAAACGTTTTGGTTTGTGTAATGCATTTGCATCAATACCTCCAGATAAAATCTTACCAGATGCTGGTGCTACGGTGTTGTATGCTCTTGCTAAACGTGTAATAGAATCTAATAAAATTACTACATCATGTCCACATTCTACTAAACGTTTTGCTTTTTCCAATACAATATTAGCTACACGAACATGTTTATCTGCTGGTTCATCAAAAGTAGAGGCAACTACCTCACCACGTACACTACGTTGCATATCAGTAACCTCTTCTGGTCGTTCATCAATTAGTAAAACAATTTGATATACTTCCGGATGATTAGCTGCAATTGCTTTTGCTATATCCTTTAATAACACTGTTTTACCTGTTTTTGGTTGTGCTACAATCATACCACGTTGTCCTTTTCCTATTGGAGAAAACAAATCAATGATTCTAGTTGAGAATGAGCTTCCTTTTTCTGCTAAATTGAATTTTTCTTCAGCAAATAATGGAGTTAAGTGTTCAAAAGAAACACGATCTCGAACAATATTCGGATTCAATCCATTAATTTTTGAAACTCTAATTAACGGAAAGTACTTCTCTCCTTCTTTTGGAGGACGCACATTACCACGAACGGTATCTCCTGTTTTTAGACCAAATAGTTTTATTTGAGATTGTGATACATAAATATCATCAGGTGACGACAAATAGTTGTAATCTGAAGAACGTAAAAAACCATATCCATCAGGCATCATCTCTAACACACCTTCACTTTCTATAATACCATCAAATTCAAAATCAGGATCACGGTACTTGTTACCACTTTTATGGTGTTGTTTATTACTACTCTGATTTTTATTGTGCTTATTACCTCTATTGTTTTGGCTTTTACTATGCTGCGGTTGCTTTTGAGGCTGCTGTTTTTTATCTTCAGTAGCCTTTGGTGGCTGCTTCTTTTCTTCTTGTCTTTTTTTAGGCTTAGCAACAACCTCCTTTTTTTCTGGAATTTCTTTTACCTCTGGCTTCACTACAACTTCTTCTTGTTTTTCAACAACTTTAGCAGTCGTATTAGGTTCAGCTTTGTTAATTCTCTTCCTTTTTGGCTTTTCTACTTTAGGGGCAGCAGGCTTAATTTTAGCCTCATTAGCACTTGCTTCCGCTTGCGCATCTAAAATTTTGTATACCAAGTCTAACTTCTTTAGTTGACTCATTTTGGTTAATCCTATTGATTTCGCAATAACTTGTAAGTCAGCTATTTTTTTAGTTTTTAATTCCGAAATATCGAACATTCGTTAAATAATTAAGTTACTAAAATTCTTTATGTCTAAAGAATTATTTTGTATTAAGTTTTGTTTTGAGTGCTAATTATATAGGGGTTATATAATAATTTGGAGCAGTTACATACATGGCAAATATATACAAAAAATTTAACTTGTAATATTTCTTTTTAAAAAAAGAAGTATTACATTTGCTTTCCTATAAAAAAACATGATACAAAGAATACAATCTATATACTTATTAGTTGCAGGAATTATTTCTGGAGGCTTAACTTTTGGTGTTCGTCTTTGGGCTACTTCACAAACTAATTCTACTGTGTATGTAATGGATTTATTTTCTGGAAACTCAATTTTAGAAAAATGTATTCCTGTTTTATTTTTTAGTTCAGCATTAGTAGCTATTGTAACCATTTTTTTATTTAAAAATCGTCAATTACAATTTGTGCTAAATCGCTTAAACATTTTGATAAACCTTTTTTTATTAGGACTATTGATATATTTATCACAAACATTATCTGGAGAAACTTCGGTTTCTGAGAAAGGTATTGGGATGTTCTTTCCTATCATTGTTGTTTTGCTGTTAGTTTTAGCAAATAGAGCCATTAAGAAGGATGAAGATCTTGTAAAATCTGTAGATAGATTACGATAAGCCTAACATCTTAGTATATTTAGTGCGAAAAAAACCGAGATTTAAAATCTCGGTTTTTTATTTTTGTTTCCTAGGATATTTAAGGCCTACAAACCTAAATGTTAAAGAAATGTTAAAGAAAACTCAGGGTTATCCCTGAGTCAATAATAAAACAATTAGGGATATTGTGTATTGTACACACTCTTTTAACCTTATAAATTTGTAACTGTAATAACAACGATGAATTACAAAAAGATAAAAGTTCACATAGCAGATGACCACAAAATTTTAATAGATGGAGTCATTGCTTTATTAAATACTGAAGATGACATTGAAGTTGAGGGTTTTTCTTTAACAGGTAGACAAGTAATAAACTGGTCTTCTAAAAATACAGCAGATGTATTGGTTTTAGATATAAATATGCCTGAAATGGATGGTATTGAAGTTTTAAAAGCGTTTAAGAAACGTAACACAAACATCAAAACAATAATACTGTCTAGTTTAAGTGACCCAAAACTTGTTCAAGAAATGATAGCATTAGGTGCTAACGGTTTTGTTGATAAAAGTCGAGCTAATGAGCAAATAATTGATGCCATAAAAGTTGTGCACAACGGCATACAATACATTAGCGAAGATATTAAGGTAAAATTATTAAACTTATATGCTTCTGATGCAAAAGAAAAAGAACAAGCTGAATTTCTACATGGAGATTTAACCGAGCGGGAAATTGCTGTTTTAAAGCTTATTGCCAAAGAGAAAAGTTCTAATGAAATTGCAGAAAAACTAAATGTCAGTATAAAAACAGTTGAAACTTATCGAAGCAATTTATATAAAAAATTAAAAGTAAAAAACGTAGTAGGTTTAGCGATGTATGCTGTTAGAAACAAAATAGTGTAAAGACATAATCAAAACCCTTCAAATTTTTCTTTAGTCCCCCAGATTAAGAAGAAGCCCCCCGAAGTCTATACATTTGATACATCGCTAATAAACTACTTTTAATAAATAAACACAATAGCGATGTACGCGTTATTAAACATAGTATAGAAAACCCCTTCATTTTGTTTTCTTTTATCCACAAGAGATATCGTCTCCCGGTCTCTCAACATCTATCCTAAGTACATCGCTATTTTTTTTATAAATTAATAGCTCTAAAACAAAAAATAAAAATCATGAAAAAAAATACTCCTTACTTTCTCGCGTTATCCTTAAGTGTGTTATTTGTTTCTTGTGCTTCTAACGACACAGAGATTATAAATGATACTCCTGAAAACTTGTTGCAATCTTATACTTTAAAAAGAGATGCTTCAGGAGCTTATTCTATTGATTTTCACACAACAGACAATACTGATGTTACTACAGTAACAAATGTAGATAACTCTAACGAAATTATTTTGGCAGAAACTTCCCAAAATACAGCAACAAAACACTCTAATAGTTTTTCTATTGAAAACGACCAACTAAAAATTGGGTTCTTAGAAGCTAATAAAGGAAAAACAAGGAATATATATATTGAAGATGAAAACATTACCTTTGCTAAAGGAATTACAGAGTTTTTAAATTCATATAGTATCACTGCCAATGAAGATAATACCTATCAATTAGATTTCGTGGTAAATGATAATGTAAGCACCAATTTTATATATAATGAAGATCTAAAAACCTATGAAGTACATTTAACCAATGGAACATCTTCTCAAAATAACTTTTCTAGAGAACTGAAAAAAAGACCCGATGCTGATATGCTTAGGTTAGATTTTGTTAACCATATTTATGCTGGAAAAACAGAAGAAGAAATGGTTACAAGAAAACCTAAAGTAGGTGTAGACAACGGTGAATTTATTTAATTTTATTTGTTTGTGAAAATTAATCATTATAAATACTTACTCTTACTTTTTCTAATATTTTCTTTCTGTAAACAAAATATTAGAGCATATCAATTAACTAATAATAGTTTTTTTGATCAAACTTATAATCACAAAAAAGACTCAGCATTAGCTTCTAAATATAACTTTCTAATTAAGGAATATAAAAATCAAAAATACTATAAAACCTTAAAAGAAGCCTTGCGCACATATAGCGCGATAAAGAAAACAAACAATTATAAATATACTTATTTATTCTCTTTATTAATAGCTGATGTATATGATAAAACAAGAAACCACAAACAATCGTTACATTATTATAAAGAGTCTTTCTTTTTATTAGAAAATCAAAGCATAAACGAAATTAGCCCTACTATAATTGAATCCATTGATGATGAAACCCCAAAAGTTATATTAAGGATTGGAAGTTCTTTCCAAAAATTAGGTTTAAAGGATAGTGCTATTTTTTATTATAAAAAGTTAGAAAACTTTCACTTAATTAATGATAATATCCTAAAATACAAGGCAGCATCTTATTCGAACTTATCTGGAATTTATGAACAAGACTCTATTTATGATAAGGCACTAAATTATGCAATCAAAGCTATAGACATTCATAAAAGCAGAAACAATAGAGTAAATCTTGCCAACTCACTAAATAACCTTGGAAACATATATTTATCTCAGTCAAATTACAGTAAAGCAAAAAAAACTTACTTAGAGGGTATTGAATTAATTCAAAATGATAATAGCCAAAACGCTGTAAGGTTTAAAGCTAACCTTTATTATAACCTAGCTTGGGCAATGAGGAAGCTTAAAGACTACAAGGCGTACGATTTTCAAGAACTCTCTTATGAAATAGAAGATAGTCAACGAGAAAAAGAGACTAGAAGAATAATAGCTGAAGTAACAGCAAGGCATGAAGAAAACTTAAAGCAACAAAAGATTGAATTAATAAAACATGAAGTCCAATTAGAAGAAACCCAGCAAGCCAAAACCTCAATCTTGTTTGCCGCTTTAAGTCTTCTTGTTCTTGTTATATCAGGTGTTATTATATACAATTATAAGTTGCGTCAAAAAAACTTACGCCTCAAATTATCTGAAACTAACCTTTTGCAACAACAAAACCTTGAGAAAGTTAAGTCAGAATCGCAAATTAAAATATTAAATGCTACCATAGACGGAAAAGAAACCGAACGAAAACTTATTGCAGAAATTTTGCATGATAATGTTAGTGCCTTATTGTCTTCTGCAAATATGCATTTAACGGCTACCAAAAAACAATTTATCGGAGAAACACCACAAGAAATAGAAAAAACACAAGCTATCATATCAGAAGCTTCACAAAAAGTAAGAGATTTATCTCACAATTTGGTTTCTTCTATTCTATTAAAATTTGGTTTAGAATACGCCATTAAAGATGTCGTAAAAAAATATTCAAACAGTCAGTTAAAGCTGGATGTTTCTGCTCATAACATTGGTCGCTATAACCAAGAGTTTGAAATAAAAATTTTTAACGTAATTCAAGAATTAATCAACAATATCTTAAAACACAGTAAAGCACAATATGCACAAATAGATTTAAAAGAAGAGAAAAATCAACTAACCGTTCTCGTTAAGGATGATGGGGTAGGCTTTTCTACCTCGTCTCCTTCTTTTTCAGATGGTATTGGGCTTAATCAAGTAGAAGCAAGAATTCATATAATGAATGGTAAGCTTACCATAACATCAAAAGAAAATATTGGCGCTTCTATTCATATTATTGTTCCGATAGTAAAAAAAGAAAAAGATTTTAAGTTAACTTCTGTTAGCTAGTTCAATAATTTCCATATTCTTTATCTCCCCGCTATCTATTTCGAACCTCAACATTGTTCTTACCTTATGAAATCCATATTTACCTGCTGCCCCTGGATTTAAATGAAGTAAATTTAATTTTTTGTCGTATTGAACTTTTAAAATATGTGAATGCCCACAAATAAATAGCTTTGGCGTATTCCTTTTTAATTCTTCACGGACTCTTTGGTTATATTTATTAGGGTAACCGCCAATATGCGTTATCCAAACCGCTACCCCCTCTACAATAAACTTGTTATCTAACGGAAACTCTACTCTAGCATCTTTATCATCAATATTTCCATACACCGCCCTAAGTGGTTTTAAGCTTTTAATTGTGTCTGTAACCTGTAAATCACCAATATCACCAGCATGCCAAACTTCATCAGCTTGTTTTACAAACTTTATTATTTGATTATCAATAAAGCTATGCGTATCAGAAAGAAGTAAAATTTTTTTCATTAAGACAAAATTAATGAATTATAAAAGAAAAAATCCACAACATTACATTGTGGATTTCTTTAAACCAAGGGGATTCTCATGAATGGGGAATTCACTTCTCTTTTTAAAGTCGGCAAAAATAACACATACAACTAAACATAAGCATTAACATATGTTAATAAAATTAAAAATGTTTTATTTTAACTTTTTAATCTATAACTTTTCAAGTTATAATTTCATAATTTAGCTCTTTAAAATTTCACGCTTCTTGAGGTATTTTATTGAATTAGCATATAACGGAAAAAATTACCATGGTTGGCAAATACAACCACACGCAATCTCAGTTCAAGAAATAATAAACAAGGCAATTAGTACAATTTTAAGGGAGAAAGTAAATATTGTTGGAGCAGGAAGAACTGATGCCGGAGTGCATGCATCACAAATGTTTGCTCATTTTGATGTAGCAAATCCATTAAATGATAATTTCACCTATAAACTAAACGCCATTTTACCTGATGATATTGTAATATTTAACACACAATTAGTCCACAACGAAGCACATACTCGTTTTGATGCTCTTAGCAGAAGCTATGAGTACAAAGTATGGTTAGGTAGAAATCCATTTTTATTAGATACCACTTGGCAATTACACCATCAACTATTAAATATAGAGCTGATGAATAAAGCCGCTGCTGTTTTATATGATTATGAAGATTTTGAATGTTTTTCAAAAGTAAAAACAGATGTTCACACATTTAACTGCTCTATTAGTAATGCCGAATGGATAAAAAATGGAAATGAACTTACATTTCATATTAGCGCTAATCGTTTTTTAAGAAATATGGTTAGAGCCATTGTAGGCACTTTAATTGATGTTGGCTTAGAAAAAATTACAGTTCATGATTTTAAAAAAATTATAGAGAGTAAAAACCGAAGTAAAGCAGGAGTATCTGTTCCTGCAAAAGGATTATTTTTAACAAAAGTAATATACGACTATATATAGTGAGTAAAACAACAGGAAAAGCATTTGATATCAAAATTTTTGCAAGACTTATGAGTTTTGCAAAAAAATACCGTGTACGATTTACAATAGCAGCACTATCTACCATTTTACTGGCAGGATTTTCTGTACTAACTCCTGTCATTTTAATGACAGCAATAGATGATTTTACGGTTACAAAAGACATCACAAGGTTATTGTATTTTACAATTGCCATGATTGTAGTTTTACTTATTCAGGTATTTTTTCAATTTAGCTTTATTTTTTATGCCAACTGGGTAGGACAACATATTATTAGAGACATAAGAGCGAAAACTTTTAGAAAAATACTTCAATTTAAAATGGGGTATTTCGACAACTCTTCTGTTGGGAAATTAGTAACTAGAGTTGTATCAGACATAGAAACTATTGCTAATTTCTTTACGCAAGGTGTTTTTATGATTGTGAGTGATGTTTTAAAAATGATTGTCGTAATCTTTGTAATGTTTTATACTAACTGGAGATTAGCCTTAATAGCACTTGCTACATTACCTATATTAATTTATGCTACTAAACTATTTCAAATAGCTATTAAATCTACCTTTCAAGATGTTCGTAACCAAGTAGCCAACCTAAACAGTTTTGTACAAGAAAGGGTTACAGGAATGAAAATTCTTCAACTCTTTAACAGAGAAAGAGTTGAGTATAAAAATTTTATTGAAATTAACAATAAACACAAAAAGGCACATGTAAAAACGGTATGGTACTACTCTATCTTCTTTCCTATTGCCGAAATATTATCTTCTATTGCTATAGGACTTATTGTATGGTATGGCGGACTTCAAGTTGTTGAAGATAAAACTGTGAGTATTGGGGCTATTATTGGTTTTATAAAAATGGCTCAAATGCTTTTTAGACCACTACGCCAAATAGCTGATAAATTTAACCAATTACAAATGGGAATAGTAGCGGGTGAACGTGTTTTTAACATAATAGATACTAAAAGCTCTATAGACAAAAACGGCTCTATTATTGCTGATAATATTCAAGGCACTATTAATTTTAAAGAGGTACACTTTAGCTACATAAAAGGAGAAGAAATTTTAAAAGGAATTAACCTTAACGTTAAAGAAGGACAAACTGTTGCAATTGTAGGAGCTACAGGTGCAGGAAAATCAACTATAATTAATCTTATAAACCGTTTTTACGAAATAGATAGCGGTGAAATTTCAATTGATAATATCAAAATTCAAGACTATGAACTTTCCTCTTTACGCCAAAAAGTAGCAGTAGTCTTACAAGATGTTTTTTTATTTTCTGACAGTATTTTAAACAATATTACATTGAATAATGAAAATATTTCACTTGAAGAGGTTAAAACGGCTGCCAAACAAATTGGAATTCATCCATTTATAATGAGCCTCCCTAACAACTATCATTATAATGTTAAAGAACGTGGAGGCATGCTATCTTCTGGTCAACGCCAGTTAATTGCATTTTTACGTGCCTATGTTAGTAAACCAAGTATTTTAATTTTAGACGAAGCTACTTCATCAGTTGATGCACATTCAGAACAAATGATTCAATATGCTACAGATGAAATCACAAAAAACAGAACCTCTATAATCATTGCTCACCGTTTAGCAACCATTAAAAAGGCTGATATGATTATAGTTATGGATAAAGGTACAATTGTTGAAAAAGGAGATCATTCAGAATTATTAAAAAAACAGAAAGGTTATTATAAGAATTTGTATGATAAACAGTTTAATAGTGAAACTGTTGTGTAAATAAATTTGTTTACATCAATCAAAAAATAGTACATTTGTTATTCAATCTTAAAAACTAAAATCAATAAACGATGAAAAAAGTAATCTTATCTGTATTTGTTGTTGCTGCATTATTAGCAACATCTTGTAAAAACACTAAAGAAGAAGCTAAAGATGCTACTGAAGATGCTGTTGAAGTGGTAGAAAATGCTGCTGAAGAAGCTGAAGACGCTACAACTGAGGCTGTTGAAGACACAAAGGAAGCTATTGAGGAAGCTGCTGACGCTATAGAGTCTGCAATCGAAGGTATTACAATTCCAGAATTTAAAGATCCAAAAGTAGGAGAATACTTACAATCTTACTCTCAATATGCTAAAGATTATATCGACGCAAAAGGAGATGTAGTTAAAAACGCTGAATTAGCTAAAAAAGGTGTTGAATTAGCTACACAAGCTAAAGACATAGTTCAAAACTTAGATCAGGAAGCTGCAAAAAAATTCAATAACGTTATGACAGCTATTCAATCTAAAATGGCTCCTACTCAATAATTCTTTTGAGAAAAACATAAAAAGGCTCGCAAATTGCGAGCTTTTTTTATGTCATTACATCTTTCTCTAATTTTCTATGAAGCTCTTCTATTGAGTTATACGACACAAAATCACCATCTTTTATATACGAAATCTCTCCTGTTTCTTCTGACACCAGTAAACAAATTGCATCTGTTTTTTCACTAACCCCAATAGCAGCTCTATGGCGCAAGCCAAATCGAGAAGGGATTTTAGTACTACTAGAAACTGGTAATATTACACGAGTTGCTACAATATAATTATCACGAACAACGGTTGCCCCATCATGTAGCGGACTATTTTTATAAAAAATACTTTCAATAATAGCTTCATTAATCAAAGCATTCATTTTATCGCCAGTATTAATCAAAAAATCAAGATTATTCGTTTTTTCTATCACTAATAAAGCTCCTGTTTTTGTTTTTGACAAATTAACACATGCACCCAAAATAGTTTCAATATCTATTTCTGAATTAATTTCAGTTTTTAAAAACTTTAACTGATTTAAAAAACCTCTTTTGGTAGAAAAGTTAGTAGTTCCAATCATTAACAAAAACTTTCTTATTTCTTGTTGAAACACTATTATCAATGCTATTACTCCTCCAGAAAGTAAATAACCTAAAATTCCGCTTAACATTTCCATATTTAGTGCCTGCGTAACTTTCCATATTAAAAAAATAAACGCAATTCCTATTACAATGTTAATAGCTACCGTTCCTTTTAACAATTTATAGATGTAATACAGTAACAGCGCTACTAAAAAAATATCTAACACATCTAAAAACGAAAAATCGATAAAATCTAAACTCATTAATTATCTCGGAGTTTTACCCTCTTTTTTTAACTACCTATCACTCAGGCATTATAAATCATTTTATAAGTAAATGTAATAATTATATTACAACTGCCCTACAATCTTTACTGCTTCTACTGCTTCCTTTACATCATGAACCCTTAAAATATGTGTTCCATTCAATAAAGCAATAGAGTTAGCAACGGTAGTGGCATTTAATGCTTCTTGAGGTGTAGTTTCTAAAAGCTTATACAACATTGATTTTCGCGAAACACCTGTTAAAATAGGAACTTCTAAACTTTTGAAAAGAGATAAGTGTTTTAGCAACTCATAATTCTGATTCATCGTTTTACCAAAACCAAAACCAACATCAATGAGTACATCATTTACTTTCAATCGTCGAAGCTTAAATAGCTGCTCTGCAAAAAAAGAAATCACTTCGGTTACTACATTCTCATAACTTGGGGCTTGTTGCATATTTTGTGGGGTTCCTTGCATATGCATCATAATATAAGGCACTTGAAGTTTTGCCACTGTTTTAAACATATGCTCATCCATCTTTCCTCCAGAAATATCATTAATAATTGCAGCACCTGCATTTATCGACTCTTTCACTACTCTACTTCTAAAAGAATCTACAGATAATAGTATATCTGGAAACTTCTTTAACAACAGCTCGATTACAGGTAATATTCTCTTTAATTCTTCTTCTTCAGAGATATGTTTTGCTCCAGGACGTGAAGAATACGCTCCCACATCAACAAAACAAGCTCCTTCATTCAACATTTTTTCTGCTTGATTAAGAATCTCCTTTTCGTTTTTATACTTTCCCCCATCAAAAAAAGAATCTGGAGTAACGTTTAAAATCCCCATTACCCTTGGAGAAGTTAGATCTATCAAGGTTCCTTTACAATTAATTGTCATTGTAGTAAATTTCCGAGTAAAAATAAATGAAAAGCTTGTAATATTTACTATTTTTGGACGAATACTTTTAAATAAGCAAAATGCAGAACACCTCTAAACAATACGATGCTGTAATTGAAGAATGTAGAAGTTTATTTGTAAAAAAAATGAGCGATTATGGTAGTGCTTGGAGAGTTTTAAGACTTCCTTCTTTAACCGATCAAATATTTATTAAAGCACAACGTATACGCCAACTGCAAGAAAACACTGAGCGAAAAGTTGATGAAGGAGAAAAAACAGAATTTATTGGTATTATTAATTATTCTATAATGGCATTAATTCAAATAGATTTAGGAGTTGTTGAACAACCAGACCTAACTACTGAAAAAGCCATTAATTTATACGACAAACATATAAAAATCACCAAAGAGTTAATGGAAAATAAGAACCATGACTATGGTGAAGCATGGAGAGATATGCGAGTTTCATCGTTAACCGATTTAATTTTACAAAAACTACTTCGTGTAAAACAAATTGAAAATAACAAAGGCAAGACTATCGTTTCGGAAGGAATTGACGCAAATTATCAAGATATGATTAATTATGCTATTTTTGCCATGATTCACCTTTCTGAATCAGATAATTAACTTAAAACACCCCTATATGATTTTAAAAATGTTAACTCATATTTCAAGAGTACTTGTAGGACTTCTTTTTATTTACTCTGGATTTGTAAAATTAGTAGACCCTATTGGCTCTCAGTACAAGTTTCAAGAGTATTTTAGTGAAGGGGTATTAAACCTAGAGTTTTTAATACCGTTTGCACTACCTTTTTCAATTCTTTTAATTGTTGCTGAATTGGTTTTAGGTATTATGCTTTTAACTGGCTACAAACCAAAATTTACTGTTTGGAGTTTGTTTAGCCTTAACCTAATATTCTTATTCTTAACATGGTACTCATACACTTATAATAAGGTTACAGACTGTGGTTGTTTTGGCGATGCTTTGAAACTTACACCAAAAGAAACATTCTATAAAAATGTTTTTTTTATGATATTTATTGTAATTCTAATTTTAGGAATCAAGTACATAAAACCATTAATATCTAACAAAATAGCATCAATAACCACCTTTATTTCTTTATTTTTATCACTTGTTGTCGTGTACTACGTGTTACAACATCTACCTATTATAGATTTTAGAGCCTATGCTGTAGGAACTGATATTGCAGAAGGTATGAGATACCAAGAAGGAAGCGATGATGTACCTCCAATTCATGATTTTATGATTGAAACAGATGAAGAAGGTGATAAACTTGAAGAAATGCTAGCAAAAGAAAAAGCGATGCTAGTTATTATATATAATTTTAACAAAATGGATAAAGAGGGCGTTTCTGAAGTTGCCAAAGTTGCCAAGAAAGCTAAAGAGCAAGGCTATGAAATTTATGTATTAACTGCCTCTTATATTGAGGATTTAGCAGCTACTCAAAAAGAATTACAACTTCCTTATACCTTTGGCTTCTGTGACGAAACAGCTTTAAAAACTGTAATTAGAGCCAATCCTGGTATTGTTACTGTAAAAAAAGGAATTATTACAGGTAAATGGAACTGGACAGATGCCAATGATGTAGAATTATAATATAAATTCTATTTATATATTATAAAACCTCACAAAATTTGTGAGGTTTTCTTATTTTTGACATTATAGACAACTACTCAATATAAAAGTAACTTTTTATCTAAGAGAGTAAAATCAACTATTAATTTAGATTTTTTTTTGAAACAATTAATATTAGTTTTTATAGGTGGAGGTATAGGAAGTGTATTACGCTATCTTATTGGAAAAGCACTAAATAGTTCGCAAACAGAAATTCCTTACGGAACTTTTACCGCTAATATTTTAGGTAGCTTACTTATTGGAATTGTTTTAGGACTTGCCACTAAAAATCAAGCCTTAACACAAAATCACACTTTATTATTAGCTACTGGTTTTTGTGGCGGGTTTACCACTTTTTCAACCTTTGCTTATGAAAATCATATTTTTTTAAAGTCTGGAGATTTTATCTCTTTTACTCTATATACCATGGCAAGTTTTATCTTAGGGTTTTTAGCAGTTTTCGCAGGAATCTATTTAGTAAATTACCTTTGGGCAGATCAACAAACTGTTTAATTTAAAATTATTTTGATTTCAAATCGAACTTATTAAAGTTTAAAGCTCGATTATCAAATAAAACTTATACAATAAAATGAACGAACTTATACAATACACCTCAGCAGGCAACTATGTAATAATTACTATTACAAATGGAAAAGCCAATGCTATTTCTCATGAAGTAATAGACAGCTTAAATACCTCTTTTGACAATGCTGAAAAAGAAGGAAAACCAGTGATATTAACTGGGCAACCAGGGATATTTTCTGCAGGTTATGATTTAAAAAGCATGACACAATCTCCTGAATCAGCATTAGAACTGGTAACTAAAGGATCACAATTATCACACAGAATGCTTTCTTTTCCTTACCCAATAATTGCTGCTTGTTCTGGACACGCAATCGCTAAAGGAGCTTTTTTATTACTATCTGTTGATTATAGAATAGGTATTGAAGGAGATTTTAAAATCGGACTAAATGAAGTTTTGATTGGTATGACAATGCATAATGCAGGAATTGAAATAGCAAAAGCTCGTTTAACCCCTGTTTACTTTGAAAGAAGTGTTAGTTGCTCAGAGATATACAGTCCAAAGGATGCTACTACTGCTGGTTTTTTAGACAAAATTGTTCCTGAAGAACATTTATTACCCACAGCCATAAAGGTTGCAGAAATGTTTTCAAAACTCAACAAAAAAGCACATAAAGAAACTAAACTAAAAGTAAGAAAAATATATTTAGCTTCATTGCTAAAAGCTATTGAAAAAGACAGCAGAGAAGGATTAACTCCTCCGTCAAAATAAAAAAAATCCTGCTATGCAGGATTTTTTTATTCTGGTTTATTATAAGCCATTACTCCCGCTTTTATTTCTACATCTATATAATTATCTCTTGGGGTAATAGGACAAGAATAACGATTACTATATGCACAATAAGGATTATACGACTCGTTAAAGTCAATAACAACAGTTCCGTCATCCTCTATATCTGTTGTATAAACATCTATAAAGCGACCACCTTTATAAGATGTCTTTCCATTTGTGTTATCTAAAAAAGGTAAAAATAAATGGTTTACATATTCTGGTTTGGGGTTTACATTTTGATAAATAGAAAGCTCAAACTCTTTATTAGCAATTTTAAACGATAAAACTCCATACTTTCTATATACAGCCACTCTACTTGTTGTTGTAGGAAAATTAAAAATGAGGGCATCTGGTGTTTTCTCTAACCTTGCCTTTACCTTATACTTATTGTCTATTGGAAAAAAATCCAATCCTTTAAATTTTTTTAATCCTTTTTTAGTTAAAGGAGATTTAGAAGCATCTTTAAACTTAGCATTCAAATCTTTTTGAAAGTCAGACGCTCCTAAAAGAGGCTTTTTATCTTGACTTTTGCAAGAAAATGCAATTACAATAAAAATAAATAATACTATTTTCTTCATGTGTATTCTTTCTTTTTTTATCCATCAAAAATACTATATTCTCACCAAAGCACCACCATTCCTTAAAAAATCATTAAATAAACCAACGAAAAGTGTTAATATTCTACTAATAATTTGAAATAATAAAATAAAATTGCTATATTTATGTTTATAGATAATACTTATAACTGATAAAATATAAAGGCAAAAAAGGATTTTTTTACCCCATAAGAAAAACTTATCAACTAATAAATCAAATTGATAGGCTTGTTTGCTTATAAAAAGAAAGTTTCCTATATATTTGTCGCCCCAGTAATTTTAGGGACTATATCTTTCATCAGACTAAACCTAAAAGAAAATTTTAAATTAAATTGGTAAATTTTATGAATTCAGAATTAATCAATAAAGCAGAAGAATTTGAAAACAGAAAATTCAAATTTATTACTACAAGTGATAGAATATTAGCTGCTAGAGAAGCAAAAGCTTTAATTCTAGAGATTAATGAGGTATATAAACAAACAAAAGACAGTACGTTAATGGACTTGATGAAACGTTTAACTGCTGTGAAACAACGTATTGAAAAACGTTTAAAAGGAAAACCTTTAACAGCTTAAACAATAAACAACATTTAAGCTCGTTTATGCTATATAAGAATAGTAGTCTCATCAACTACCGCTCTCATTATAATATTTATTCTTGATAAAGTTCTAAGTAATTTTACTTAGAGCTTTTTTTAAAATATATTTACAGCATCGGGATGTAGCTTAGTCCGGTTAAAGTGCTGGTCTGGGGGACCAGAGATCGGTGGTTCGAATCCACTCATCCCGACTTTTTTCTCTCTCAAAAAATAAAATAAACTCAAAATCAACCACTTAAAACCCCTCTAAAACTACTACGAAAAATAACCTTCAAAAAAAAGAAAAAAAAGTTTTTCAATTTCAAAAAACATTATATATTTGCCACGCTTTTAAAGCAAATGCCGATGTAGCTCAGCTGGCTAGAGCAGCTGATTTGTAATCAGCAGGTCGTGGGTTCGAGTCCCTCCATCGGCTCTAAACTAAAAGCGCTAACAAAAAGTTAGCGCTTTTTTTATGCGCTTATTTTACTAAATTTGTCATAACTCTATTTTACAAAAAACTTAATGAAAAATATATTTGTTATTGGTATTGCTGGGGGTACAGGAAGTGGAAAAACTACGGTTGTAAACCAAATAATTAATGAACTTCCTGCTGATGAAGTATGTGTTATCTCACAAGATTCTTATTACAAAGAAACCGATAATTTAACCTACGAAGAACGTACCAAAATTAACTTTGATCACCCAAGAGCAATTGATTTCGATTTAATGGTTGAACATCTTACCAACCTTAAAAATGGAGACATTATTGAACAACCAATATATTCGTTTGTAACACACAATAGAACTAAAGACACTATCAAAACACACCCTCGAAAAGTTATTATTATTGAAGGAATTTTAATCTTTAACAACAAAGAACTTCGTAACTTGTGTGACATAAAAGTTTTTGTACATGCAGATGCTGACGAACGCTTAATAAGACGCGTTAGAAGAGATATTAAAGAAAGAGGGAGAGATATTGATGAAGTTTTAAACCGATATCAAAACACCTTAAAACCTATGCATCAGGAATTTATTGAACCAACAAAAAACTATGCTGACATTATCATCCCTAATGACAGGTACAATACCGTTGCTATCGACATTGTAAGAACCGTAATTAACGATCGTTTATAACATGAATTTAAAGTCAATAAAAAATAAACCATCCTTTAAAATTGCCACCAACATTTACGTGCTTATACTTACCGTATTTATAATATGGATGCTTTTTTTTGATGAAAATTCTTATCTTACACATAGAGAGTTTAACAAAGAAATTGACGAGTTAAATAGCTGGATTGATTATCATGAAAAAAAAATAAGAAAAGACAAAGAAACCATACAGCTACTACAAGACTCTCTAAAACTAGAACGTTATGCTAGAGAAAAATACTTAATGAAAAAAGATAATGAAGATATTTATATTATTGAATTTGATACCATAAAAAAGTAATGAGCAACTATTTATTTGACGAATTTAAAGGTGTTACTCCTGCAGAATGGAAACAAAAAATACAAGTAGATCTAAAAGGTGCCGATTATAATGACACTCTTTTATGGAAAACTGAAGAAGGTATTACTGTAAAACCTTTTTACACTAAAGAAGACAGAACCAACACCAAAGTTAACACTCCAACCAAAGGCTTTGCTATTTGCCAATATATCAATATTGAAGATGAAGAAAAAGCAAATTTATTTGCTATCAATTCAATTCAAAGAGGAGCAAATGCTATTGAGTTTAATGCTCAAAAAGAATTTGATTACAAACTTTTGTTAAAAGAAATTGACACTAAAGAAACTACGCTTTATTTTACGTTCAATTTTTTATCATCAGCATTTGTCAAAGAATTAGCTAAATTTATAAATTCTCGTAATTGTTATTTCAATATAGATATTATAGGGCACTTGGCAAGTTCTGGAAATTGGTATTCAAACCTTAAAAGTGACCACACACTATTAGAGAAAATAATAAAAACAACCGAAAATACTATTTGTATTAATGCTTCCATTTATCAAAATGCAGGAGCCACAATGGTTCAACAACTCGCATACACCCTTGCTCATGCGAACGAATACCTCAATTACTTTGGAAGTTCTGTTGCCAATAATATTCATTTTAATTTTTCAGTAGGAAGTAATTACTTTTTTGAAATTGCCAAACTGAGAGCTTTTAGAATTTTATGGGATTCTCTTTTAAAAGAGTATAACACTAAATCAACTACACATATTTTTGCGCAACCAAGTTCACGTAACAAAACGATATATGATTACAATGTAAATATGCTTCGTACAACCTCAGAATGTATGAGCGCTGTTTTAGGAGGAGCAAACACTGTAGCTAATAGTTCTTATGATAAAATTTTTCATCAACCAAACGAGTTTGGAGAACGTATTTCAAGAAATCAACTATTAATTTTACAACAAGAAAGCGAACTAGCAGAAGCACAGAATATTGCTGACGGAGCGTATTATATAGAAACAATTACCCAACAACTTGCTCAAAAAGCACTAGAAGTTTTTAAGTTAATAGAAAAAGGAGGTGGTTTCTTAAAACAGTTAAAAGAGGGAGTTATTCAACGAAAAATAAAAGAGTCTGCTGACAAAGAACAACAACTATTTGATTTAGGAGAATTAGTATTACTTGGAACAAACAAAATTCAAAACGAAAACGACAAGATGAAAAACGATTTAGAAGTTTTTCCTTTCTTAAAAATTCGTAATGAAAAAACCCTTATTCAACCTATTATTCAAAAACGATTAGCTGAAAATCTAGAACAAGAACGTTTGCAAAATGAGTAGAAAAGATATATCAAATATACAAATAGACAAAAGCCAAGAACAGCAAAGCAAAAACTTTAAACATGAAGATTTTATTGCTGGTATTGCTCCTAACTTACGCGGACCATATTCTACTATGTATGTTCGCAGACCTTGGACCATTCGTCAATATGCAGGTTTTTCTACTGCTGAAGAAAGTAATGCTTTTTACAGAAGAAATCTAGCTGCGGGTCAAAAAGGACTATCCGTAGCTTTTGATTTAGCTACCCACCGAGGATACGATTCAGACCATGAACGTGTACAAGGAGATGTTGGGAAAGCTGGGGTTGCCATTGACTCGGTTGAAGACATGAAAATTTTGTTCGACCAGATTCCACTAGATAAAATGTCCGTTTCTATGACTATGAATGGAGCCGTTTTACCTATTTTGGCCTTTTATATTGTAGCAGCCGAAGAACAAGGAGTAGCTCCTGAACTATTATCTGGAACTATTCAAAACGATATTTTAAAAGAGTTCATGGTGCGTAACACCTATATTTACCCACCTACACCATCAATGAAAATTATTGCTGATATTTTTAGATATACTTCTGAAAACATGCCCAAATTTAATTCAATTTCTATTTCAGGATACCACATGCAAGAAGCTGGTGCTACTGCTGAAATTGAATTAGCATATACGTTAGCTGACGGACTAGAATACATAAAAAAAGGATTAGAGGCTGGAATGGATATCGATACTTTCGCTCCTCGCCTGTCTTTTTTCTGGGCAATTGGAATGAATCATTTTATGGAAATTGCCAAAATGCGTGCAGGAAGAATGCTATGGGCAAAAATGGTAAAACAATTCAATCCAAAAAACTCAAAATCACTAGCCTTAAGAACACACTGCCAAACCAGTGGATGGAGTTTAACAGAACAAGATCCTTTTAACAATGTAGCTCGTACAGCAATCGAAGCAATGGCAGCTGCTTTTGGAGGAACCCAAAGCTTACACACCAATGCTTTAGACGAAGCAATTGCTCTACCTACCGATTTTTCAGCTCGTATTGCTCGTAACACACAAATATACCTACAAAAAGAAACAAATATCACTAAAACTGTTGATCCATGGGCAGGTAGCTATCACCTAGAACAATTAACCGAAGATATTGCCAATAGAGCATGGGAATTAATTCAAGAAGTTGAAGAATTAGGAGGAATGACTAAAGCTATTGAAAAAGGGATTCCGAAAATGCGTATAGAAGAAGCTGCTGCCAAAAAACAAGCAAAAATTGACAGTGGTCAAGATGTAATTGTAGGTGTTAACAAATATCAGCTAGAACAAGAAGACCCTTTACATATTTTAGAGGTAGATAACGAAGCTGTTCGTCAATCTCAAATCAATCGATTGAATGATTTAAAATCAAAAAGAAATCAAGCTGAAGTAGACAAAACTTTACGTGATTTAACTGAATCTGCTAAAACGGGTGAAGGAAATTTATTAGATTTAGCTGTAAAAGCTGCAAGAAACAGAGCTACTTTAGGTGAAATTTCGGACGCCCTTGAAACTATTTTTGGACGTCATAAAGCGGTACATAAAACCATTTCAGGAGTGTATAGTAAAGAAATAAAAGACGACGAATTATTTAAAAAAGCAACCGAGTTAGCCGATCAATTTGCAAAATTAGAAGGACGTCGACCACGTATTATGATAGCAAAATTAGGACAAGATGGTCACGATCGCGGTGCTAAAGTAGTTGCTACTGGTTATGCCGATTTAGGTTTTGATGTAGATATAGGCCCTTTATTTCAGACACCTAAAGAAGCTACCAAACAAGCTATAGAAAACGACGTACATATTTTAGGAATTTCCTCATTAGCTGCGGGACACAAAACCTTGGTTCCTCAAGTTATCGCGGAACTTAAAAAATATGATCGTGAAGACATTATGGTGATTGTAGGAGGAGTAATTCCTGCCCAAGATTATCAGTTTTTATTTGACGCTGGTGCTGTAGGTGTTTTTGGTCCAGGAACTAAAATTGCACAAGCTGCTATTGATATGTTAACTATTTTAATTGATAGTACCGAAGAATAACAGTTATGAAAATAAAATTCATTGATAGAAAAACAGGTAAAATAATTACCGAAACCCCTCCCGGAGAAGGGTATTTAAAATTGCTATATAATAATCCGTTTGGTGAAATGGCTTTATTACCGTTAGTTAAGCGTAAGTTTTTATCATCATGGTATGGTAAACTTATGAACAAGCCTAACTCTATTAACAAAATAAATAGTTTTGTTAGGGAGCTTCAAATTGACATGAATGAGGCAGAAAGACCTTCTGAGGACTATATTTCTTTCAATGATTTTTTCTATCGAAAATTAAAATTAGGTGCTCGCCCTATTGAAGAAGGCTTCGTTTCTCCTGGTGACGGAAAAATGTTAGCATTTAAAAAAATTTCAGATATTCATAACTTCTTTATTAAAGGAAGAAAATTCACCTTAGAGGAATTTTTAGGCAATAAAGAACTAGCTACAAAACATAAAAACGATTCTTTAATTATACTTCGGTTAGCCCCTAACGATTATCATAGATATCATTTTCCATACGACGGAACTCCTTCCGAAGTAACCAGAATTAAAGGAAGTTATTTTTCAGTATCTCCATATGCCTTGGCTTCAAATTTCACCAAAGTCTTTTGTGAAAACAAACGCGAGTATTGTGAATTAACGACTCTAGACAAAGGAGATGTTTTAATCGCTCCTGTAGGAGCTACTATGGTAGGTAGCATTATAGAAACCTACACTCCCAACACTCCTGTTAAAAAAGGTGATGAAATGGGGTATTTTGCTTTTGGTGGATCTACTATCGTTATATTAGTTGACAGTTCCAAAGTTACTCTTGATAAAGATATTTTAGACAATACACAAAACAAGATGGAAACTTTTGTTAAAATGGGAGAAAAAATTGGCAAATAACACTTTTATTTTTAATAATTAACTTCTTAAAAATGATTGAATTCATAGGGTGGTTAAAGCTTTAATCCGTAAATTTGCGTCGTTTTACACTTAGCAGATTTACTGATGAAAAAAATCTTAGATGTTCTCTACTCTACCCGTTTAATGGCTGTGTTATTTTTTGTTTTTGCCATTGCTATGGGTATTGCCACTTTTATTGAAAACGATTACGGAACACAAACTTCAAAAGCATTGGTGTACAACACTTGGTGGTTTGAATTAATTATGGTGTTTTTTGTTATCAATTTTTTTGGAAATATTTTTAAATACAAACTATACAAAAAGGAAAAATGGTCGGTGCTTTTATTTCATATCGCTTTTCTTTTAATTTTAATTGGGGCTGGTATTACTCGATATATTAGTTATGAAGGGTTGATGGTAATTGATGAGGGTGAAACTACGAATACTTTTTTCTCGGATACCAATTACCTTAATGTTGTTATTGATAATAATGAATTTCAGAAAGAAACAAACAACAAGCTATTACTATCTGCTTGGGGAACAAATTCAGCAAACTTTACCGAATATTTTCAACCAAAAAAAGACGGTGAAAATCATAAAATTGATTTTAATCTAGTAAACTATATTCCCTGGGTTGAGCAAAAATTCATTGAAGATAAAAACGGTACTGAACATATTTTATTTGTAGAAAGTTCAAGCGGCAGTAGGCACGAACATTATATTAAAAGCGGAACAGTACAAAATATTCATAATATATTAGTTGGTTACAACTCAGAAGAAAGTGGAGCTAATATTAATATATTTAAAAGAAACGACTCTCTAAAAATCATTACAAAATCTGAAGGAAATTTTCAGATAATGGCTACTCAAGAAAAAGGTTTTGTAAAAAAAGATACTATTCAAAATTTTAAACTACGATCACTTTATAATGTATCTGGTTTACCATTTGTAGTTCCACAGTATCCAATAAAAGGAGAAGTAAAAACCGTTAGTGGAGAAAAAGATCCTAAAAAGTTTGATATGGTTGTTTTTGATGTTACTTCTCAAGGAAAAACTGAACGCATAGAATTAACTGGAGGACAATTTAACGTTGACGGAACAAAACAATTTAGTATCGGTGACTTGAATTTTAGAGCTTGGTATGGTGCAAAACTTCGCAAAACACCTTTTAGTATAAAACTAAACGACTTTCAATTAGAAAAATATCCCGGTTCGGAAAGTGCTGCTGCATATGCAAGTGAAATTACAGTTGTAGCTCCTGAAGAAACTTTTGACTATAGAATTTTCATGAATCATATTTTAGATTATCAAGGATATAAATTTTTTCAATCAAGTTATAAGATTGAAGGTGAACACGAACAAACACATCTATCAGTAAACCACGATTTTTGGGGAACGCTAGTTACTTACCTTGGATATTCTCTATTATTTATTGGCTTAATTAGTTCTTTATTTGCAAAAAACACTCGCTTTGGTAATTTAAAACAATCGCTAGTAAAAATCCGTAATAAAAAAGCTAAACTATTTGTTATTACTTTACTGTTTTCTTTAGTTAGTTTTGGTCAACATCAAACACATGAGCCAAAACAAATTACAGAAGCTCAAATAGATTCTATTTTAACAGCTAATAAAGTAGATGATAAACACGCTTCTTTATTTAGTTCTTTAGTTATTCAAGATGCTGGCGGACGTATGAAACCCGCCCACACCTTTGCTTCTGAATTGGTTAGAAAAGTAGCCCATGTAGATAAATTCAAAGATTTAGACCCAAGCCAAATTTTACTTTCTATTACTGAAAATCCAATGCTTTGGCTAAATGTTCCTTTTGTATATTTAGAAGATGGAAATACCCAAGTTAGAGAAATTTTGGGAGTACCAGAAGATGCTGAATATGCTCGCTTTATTGATTTCTACAACAAAGATGGCTCTTCTAAAATTAGCAAGTTGGTAGTTGAAGCTGAAAAGAAAAAAATTCAAAATAAGTTTGAAAAAGATATTATAAAAATTGAACGTAGAGTTTGGTTATTATCTCAAGCTTTAGGAGGCGGTATGTTACGTATCTATCCTATTCCAAATGACGAAAACAATAAATGGGTATCTCAACCTGAAACACTACAAGCTAATTTTAAAGGGACTGACTCTGTATTTGTGCGTCAATCATTACCCGTATATTTACAGCTATTACAGGCTTCAAAGAAATCAGAAAACTATACAGAAACTAACAAAGTTCTAGACGGAATTAAGAAGTTTCAACGAAAGTTTGGCTCAGAAGTTATTCCTGCAAAAGACAAAATTGATTTAGAAATTGCTTACAATAAACTAAACATCTTTGTTAAACTTTCTAAATCTTACGGGTATGTAAGTTTGATTTTAATTGTATTTGTTTTCTTACAAATTTTCAACAATAAACCATGGGTTAATACTATTGTAAAAGGGTTAATTGGTATTGTAATTTTCTTATTTGTCTTTCACGTCCTTGGACTAACTGCTCGTTGGTATATTAGTGGAAATGCTCCTTGGAGTAATGCTTATGAATCTATCATATTTGTTGGTTTAGCGACAATGCTCTTTGGTTTATTACTTGGTAAAAAATCATCACTAACTATTGCTGCGACTACATTCTTAGTTTCCATTATTTTAATGTTTGCCCATCAAAACTGGTTAGATCCTGAAATTGCTAACCTTCAACCTGTATTAAACTCTTGGTGGTTATATGTTCACGTTTCTGTAATTGTAGCAAGTTATGGTCCTTTTGCCATGGGAATGATTTTAGGAATCTTCTCTTTATTCTTAATCATTTTCACTAATGATAAGAACAAAAAGAAAATGGACTTACATATTAAAGAGCTTACCATTATTAATGAAATGGCATTAACAGTTGGGTTAGTAATGCTTACCGTTGGTAACTTTTTAGGTGGAATGTGGGCTAATGAAAGTTGGGGGCGTTATTGGGGTTGGGATCCTAAAGAAACTTGGGCTTTAATTTCAATTATGGTATATGCCTTTGTATTACACATGCGTTTAATTCCTGGTTTAAGGAGTCGATACACTTTTAATTTATGGTCAATTATAGCTTTTACTTCTATTATGATGACTTATTTTGGAGTAAACTTCTATTTATCAGGGTTACACTCTTATGCTAGTGGTGATAAAGTAATCACCCCTGCTTCAGTATATTACTCTATAGCTTTTGTTAGTATCTTAGGAGTTCTAGCTTGGGTCAAAAACAAAAAGTATTACAAAAAATAAGTTATTACTTTTTCTGTTAAAAAATGTATTTTTGCAAACTGATAAAAAGAAAAGATAATTATGTTCAATAAAAATATAAAATTAGTTTTAGCTACTTTAATAACTGCATGGTCTGTGTATGAATTTATACAAGGGCATATCATGAATGGTATATCTATACTCTTACTTGCTGGGCTGTTTATTTTATTTTATTTTAAAAACGAGTTTATTCTTTTAGCTTTTTTACAACTTCGTAAACAAAACTTTGCAGGAGCTCAAAAATGGTTAGGCTATATTAAAAATCCTTCTACTGCATTAACTAAAAAACAAGAAGGTTATTATAATTACTTGCATGGAATTATGCTGTCTCAAACTAACATAACTCAAGCTGAAAAGTATTTAAAAAAAGCAGTTAAATTAGGGTTAGCTATGGATCATGATTTAGCTATGGCTAAATTACAATTAGCAGGTATTGCCATGACAAAACGCAGAAAGAGAGAAGCTACCCATTTAATGGCGGAGGCTAAAAAACTAGACAAACATGGAATGCTAAAAGAACAAATGCAAATGATGAAACAGCAAATGAAGAAGATTTAACACTTCTTAAAGTATTTCATTATATATTTTTGTAATTTTGCTTGCTAACAAAAAACATCAATGATTAGAAGTCTATTTTTAAAAGCTTTTGACAAGTACGCTTCGCGATGGGTTGTTCTAATTATAGATATTATTTTAATTTCTATATCTTTCATTTTAGCCTATACAGTACGTTTCAATGCCAGTTTAAACTTTGATGTTAGTAATCTTTACGTACAACTTCCTTTTATTATTGCCATTGCTCTTGTTAGTTTTTTAATTGTTGGTTCGTACAAAGGTATAGTGAGGCATACAGGTACTAGAGATGCTTTTAATGTTTTTATTGGGGTTACCTTACTTTCTATTATTACAACTTCAATTGTTTTACTAAATAATCTACTTGATTTCTTTCCTAGTTTTACAATACCGAAATCTATCATAATTATCCACTATCTGATTTCTGTACTCATTTTAATAATTAGTCGATTTATTTTTAAAGCTTTTTATGAAATAATTTCTACAGAACTTAAATCGATTACTAATGTATTAATATATGGAGCTGGTGATTCTGGCTTAATAACGTATGGTGCTTTAAATAGAGATACTAAAAACAAATATCAAGTAATTGGTTTTATAGATGATGATTCTAAAAAAATTGGGAAGAAGTTAGATCGAATAAAAATTTATGACGGAAAAAAAGTCAACAAAGCCTTTATTAAAGAAAAGCAGATTATTGAAGTTATTATTTCTATTCAAAATATTAAGTCTGAAAAACTTTTATACCTTACAGACAACCTATTGAGTTTAGGAGTTCAAGTAAAAATTGTTCCTCCTCTCTCGAAATGGATAGGTGGTGATTTAGAAGCTAATCAAATTAAACAGGTAAAAATTGAAGACTTATTAGATAGAAAACCTATCTCTATTGATAATCCTATTGTAAAGAGAGATGTTAATGATAAAGTAGTTTTAGTAACTGGAGCTGCTGGATCTATTGGTTCTGAAATCTCACGTCAACTAAGTATTTACAATCACAAGCACTTAGTATTAATTGACCAAGCAGAGTCTCCTCTATACGACCTTCAACAAGAACTAATTCAAAAAGGTCGTAAAAATTTTACGGCTGTCGTTGCGGATGTTCGGGATGAAAAAAGAATAAATCAAATATTTGAAGAGTTCAAACCTCAAAAAGTATTTCATGCTGCAGCTTACAAACATGTACCTTTAATGGAAATGAGTCCTTACGAAGCTGTAAAAATAAATATTGGAGGAACTAAAAATATTGCTGATTTATCAATAAAGCATAATGTTGAACGCTTTGTTATGGTATCAACCGATAAAGCTGTAAACCCAACTAACGTGATGGGTGCGACAAAGCGTGTTGCTGAAATGTACATAAGTTGCTTGAGCAGCTCTAATAACCATACAACAAAATTTACTACTACACGTTTTGGTAACGTATTGGGTTCTAATGGTTCTGTTATACCACTTTTTAGGCGTCAAATTGAAAATGGAGGACCTTTAACTGTTACTCATAAAGATATTACTCGCTACTTCATGACTATCCCAGAGGCTTGTAGGTTAGTTCTAGAAGCTGGTACAATGGGTAATGGCGGTGAAATTTATATTTTTGACATGGGTAAATCTGTAAAGATATACGATATTGCTAAAAGAATGATTCATTTATCTGGATTACAATTTCCCGATGATATAGATATAAAAATCACAGGTTTACGTCCTGGTGAAAAATTATACGAAGAACTCTTGGCTGATGGAGAAAATACTACTCCTACTTACCATGAAAAAATTATGATTGCTAGGAATCAATTAATAGATTATTTATCTATCAGAGCTAAAATAAAAGAGCTTTGTTTATCCAATAAGAATCACGACAACAACAAAACAGTCGAATTAATAAAGGAAATTGTTCCAGAATATAAATCAAACAATTCTATATACGAAAGGCTAGATACTGCTGCTAAAAATTAAATTAGTATTTTCGCCAAAAAATTCAATCAATGCAAAGAATTTCAAAAATTGTTTTAGTTATAATGACACTATGTATAGCTTCTTGTGCTTCTAGAAAAGACATTGCTTATTTTCAAAAAGATCAAGTTGACCAATCACTAACGAATACAACATACAAAACGATATTTAAACCCGATGATTTACTACAAATAACCATATCTGCACTAGATATGGAAGCTGTAAAACCATTTAACCTACCCGTAGTTGCTTTTTCGACTACTACAGACAGAGCTGTTGGATCGCCTCAACAACAATCTTACTTAATTGATAATGATGGTTTTATTGACTTTCCTGCTCTTGGTAAGATAAAATTAGCAGGCTTATCAAGACCAGAAGCTATCAGTTTACTTAAAAATAAATTATCTCCTGATTATGTTAAAGACCCAACTGTAAACATCAGGATTACTAACTTCTCAATTACGGTATTAGGCGATGTAAAGATGCCAGGAAAGTTTACCATCCCTAACGAACGAATTTCTGTTTTAGAAGCTGTTGGTTTAGCTGGTGATTTAAACATGTCAGGTATAAGGACTATTGAAGTTAAAAGAGAAGAAAACAACCAAATAAAAAGTTACAGGTTAGACTTACGGTCTAATAAAGTTTTTAACTCCCCTGCTTATTATTTACAGCAAAACGATGTAGTGTATGTTGAGCCTAATAAGGCTACATCACAAGATGCTGCTTATAACAAAAACACAGGGCTTTTTATCTCTTTAGGTTCTATAATTATTTCTCTAATAACTTTAATTACAAGATAGTACTGCTATGAGTAATGACCAATATACTCCACAATTACAAGAAAACGACACAATTAATATCAGAGCTGAATTAGAAAAGTATTTAATTCACTGGAAGTGGTTCGCTTTAGGTGTTTTAATAGCTATTATTGGAGCATTTATATACCTAAGATATAGTGCGCCAAAATACAGCGCTTCAACAACTATATTAATTAAGAATGATAAACAAGGTGGTATTTCAGACGAATTAGCCGCCTTTGAAGACTTAGGTATTGTTGGTGGTTCTAGTAAGAATATTGATAATGAAATTGAAATTTTAAAATCCAGAAAACTTATTAACGATGTTATTCATAAGCTTAAATTAAACATCCAATATTTAGCTGAAGGTAGAATTAAACAATCTGAAGTTTATAAAACAAGTCCAATAATTTTTTCACAACTAGATTCCGTTCCTGATTTTTTTAACAAAATTGATACAATATTCAATATAGAGATTTTATCTAACGAAAAATTTCTTTTAAAAAATACTGAAGGCAATATTGTTTCTGAGAACCTATTTGGCGAATCAATAAAGAGTATTAAGTTAGGTAATTTTAAAATTGACAAAACTCTTGAATTTAATGACAGTAAGATTAATAACACTATAAAGGTAGCAATGAAGCCTATTCATAGGGTTATTGATGAATATCAAAGCAGTATTAATATATCTCCTATAAGTAAAAAATCAAGTGTTTTAAAATTATCTCTTCAATCTACGGTAAAAGAAAAAGCTGAGGATATTTTAGATGAATTGGTTAAACAATATAATTTAGATGCTATAAATGATAAAAAGGAAGTTTCTCAAAGAACCAATGATTTTATCGCTGATCGCCTAACCAGTATAGCTAAGGAACTTGGTAAACTTGATGATAGTGTTGAGACATTTAAAGATAAAAACAACATCACTGATATTGAATCTGAAGCTCAATTAACTCTTCAAACCAATACCGAAAACCGAAAAAGGTTAATAGAAGCTTCAACCGAATTAAGTTTAGCTAAATCTCTAAACAGTGAGTTAAACAACAATGATTATTTACCTGCCAATTTAGGTCTATCAGACACGAATATTGGAAATTCTATCAATGAATACAATCAATTATTAGCTCAATTAAAGCGTTTAGAGAAAAGTGCAGGAGCTAAAAACACTATATTATTAGATGTTCAAGAGAACTTAACTAGCTTAAAAGCTTCACTAAGAAGGAGTCTTCAAAATACTGTGAGATCTTTACAAATAAGGGTAAACAATTTACAACGTGAAGCTAATAGGTTTAGCACTAAAATATCTTTAATCCCTAATAAAGAAAGAGAGTTTCTAGATATCGCACGCCAGCAAGAGATTATTGCTGGACTATATTCTTATTTACTGAAGAAAAAAGAAGAAACTGCAATATCTCTTACTGCTACTGCGGTTCCTAATGCTAAAATTATAGATAAAGCATACAGCTCTGATATTCCTGTCAGTCCCAAGAGAAAAATTATCCATTTAGCAGCACTATTAGTTGGATTAATTATTCCTTTTATTATTATTTATTTAAGAGACCTATTAGATACTAAAGTTCACACAAGAAAAGATATTTCTGATTTAACTTCAATTCCTTTCTTAGGTGACATTCCTCATTCTGAAACAAAAGAAAAAATAGTTATTAATTCTAGTGCTCGATCAAGTGCTGCCGAAGCTTTCAGATTAATTAGAACTAATCTTGATTTTATGCTTCCTAATGAAGGTAATGGAGCAAAAACTATTTTTATTACCTCAACTACAAGTGGAGAAGGAAAATCATTTACCTCTATAAATTTAGCTGCTTCTTTATCATTATCGGGTAAAAAAGTAATTTTAGTAGGAATGGACTTAAGAGCACCTAAAATAACTGAGTACCTAGAAATTCCTGATAGAAAAGGTGTCACTAACTTTATAACAAATCATAGTATCGCGTTAGATTCCTTAAAATTTTCAATAGACGATGTACCTAATTTAGATATTATTTCTTCTGGAGCTATTCCTCCAAACCCTGCTGAACTATTAATGAGTAATAGAATAAATGAGGTTTTCACAGAGTTAAAAGAAAAATACGATTACATTATTATTGACACTGCTCCTGTAAGTTTGGTAACAGACACCTTACTTATTGCAAAATATGCTGATCTTGTATTGTATGTTAGTAGAGCTAATTATTTAGATAAACGAATGTTAGTTATTCCAGAAACTCTATATAGAGACAAAAAACTTCCAAATCTAGCTATTATATTAAATGACACTGACTTAAAGCGTGGTTATGGTTATGGATATGGCTACGGATATGGTTATGGATATGGAATGGATCATGATAGTGTTAAGCCATGGTATAAAAGAATATTTAATTAATTTTCAAATAAAAAAGGAAGCTGTACAGCTTCCTTTTTTATTTGAAAATTATATTATTCTCTAATAATTTTTCAATTTGTTTTTTTGTTTTTACAGTTCCTATTTTCTGTAATAACTTTAAGTGATTATGGTGATGTGTATCCGTGCCTACAAACTCATACATTCCTTCACTTAATAACTTTTGTGCTGTTTTTTGAACTCCTTTACCATACTGCTCTGTTAAAGATAGAAGATTTAATTGAAAAACACATCCTGCTTTTTTTAACTTGTAAAAATTATGGAAGTCGTTGTGGTAAAAACTGTATCTCTCTGGATGAGCTAAAACGGGCTTGTATCCTTTTAACTGTATTTCAAATAATATATCATACAAATTGTACGGAGCGTTAAAATACGACATTTCAACAAGTATGTAGTTGTCTTTTAAAACCAAAATGTCATCTGCTTTCAATCTTTCTATAAAACGTTCATCCATCATATATTCAGCAGCTGCTCTTATAGAAATATTTTTAAACCCTTCATTATTTAGGGCTTCTTTAACCTCTGCAAGTTTATTCTTTATTGTTACAGAAGAATTAGGGTATACATCTCCTAAAACATGGGGAGTTGTAACAAAATTCTTAATTCCATAAGAGTACATTGTTTTAATTAATGAAACTGAATCTTTAATGTCTTTAGCTCCATCATCAATTCCTGGTAGTAAATGAGAATGTATATCTACAAATCCTTGTGGGAAGATTTCTTCTAAAGGAATTTCTTTTTTCTTAAAAAAAAACATATTAAGGTAAAATATTTATTTTGAATACAAATTTAAACTAATAAGTTTTACTTTGCTATAACAAATTTCATTCCTTTTTGTTTTTCTAAACAGAATTATAAATTGTTATTTCGTTTTGATAATATATATTTGATCTTATAAAATGGTATATAATGATATTAATTGCCGATGGAGGCTCAACAAAAGTCGATTGGGTAGCTCTTGATGATACTAAAAAAGAAGTTTTAAGAACTACAACACTTGGTCTAAATCCATCTGTGTTAATAAAACAAGAAATCTTGAGTATAATTAATAACACTCCAGATCTATTAAGTCTACAAAATAAAGCACTACAAATTCATTTCTATGGTGCTGGCTGTGGAAGTTCTATAGCTGCTAATAGTTTACACAATATATTGAAATCGGTATTTAAAACAGCTGAAATTTTTGTTTATGAAGACACATTAGCTGCAGTATATGCCAGTACTCATAGTAAACCTGGAATTGTATGTATTTTAGGAACAGGATCTAATAGCTGTTATTTTGATGGTAAAAATATAATTACTAACGCCCCTTCTCTTGGGTATACACTGATGGATGAAGCTAGTGGTAATTATTTTGGCAAACAGTTGTTACGTGATTTTTACTATAGAAAAATGCCTAGAAAAATTTCTTTAAAATTTGAAAATTCTTTTAATTTAGATATTGATATTGTTAAAACCAATTTGTACAAAAACTCTAACCCAAATGTGTACTTAGCTTCTTTTGCTAAATTTATGTTTGAACATAAAAATGAAAAATATATTAGAACACTAATAAAAAAAGGATTTCAAGATTTTTTTATATATAGAATCCTTCCTTTTGAAAAAAACACAAAAACTCCAATTTATTTTATTGGTTCTATAGCATATTTCTTTAAAGATATCCTTGAACAAGTTGCCTTAGAAAATAAACTAACCATCACTGATGTAATTCAACGACCTATTGATAATTTAATAGATTTTCATCGAGAAAATTCATTTTAACAAAGCTCTACAACCCTTTCTAAGGCCATTCCTCTTGAACCTTTGATTAAAATTGTACTATTTATAATTTGATTATTTTTTAAATGTTTTTCTAAGTCTTCAAAGGTCTTATATTTAATTGCATTGATTGCTTCTGTTTTAAAAAAGTTGTCTCCAACCAAAAAAATGGTATTAAACTCACTTTTTTCAAGTATATCAACTATATTTTGATGCTCTTCTGAACTATATTTTCCTAATTCAAACATATCTCCTAAAATAATTGCTTTATGGTTTGCTTCTAACTTGTTAAAAGTTTCAATAGCTGCTTTCATACTTGTAGGGTTGGCATTATAAGCATCTAAAACAATCTTATTTGTAACAGTATTAATTACTTGAGATCTATTATTTGATGGAAAGTAATCTTCAATAGCCTTTTTAATATCTTCTTTTGAAACGTCAAAGTAATTTCCTATTGTAATTGCTGCTGAAATATTAGAATAATTATAATCTCCTATTAAATTACTTAAGATCTTTTCATTCTTATAAGAGAGCTTTACAAACGGACTTGCTTCAACAAATTTTATACTTTTTTCAAAAGTTATTCTTGTTATATCTTTTGTTCTTGCTATTTGCTTTTCATCATTAGGGTTTACAAATACTTTTTTATGATGCTTTTTAAGAAAATCATACAGTTCAGATTTAGCTTTCACTACTCCTTCTAATGACCCAAACCCTTCTAAATGAGCACTTCCAAAATTTGTAATATATCCATAATCAGGATTTACTATTTTAGATAAGAGTGCAATTTCTTTCGCATGGTTTGCCCCCATTTCAACAACACCAACCTCTGTGTTTTTATCCATTGACAACAAAGTTAATGGTACACCTATATGGTTATTTAAATTTCCTGAAGTTGCTTTTGTGTTATATCTTGTTGAAAGAACAGCATTTATTAGTTCTTTTGTAGTAGTTTTTCCATTACTACCTGTTAAAGCTATGATAGGTACTTTTAACTGATTTCTATGATAATTAGCGAGTTTTTGAAATGTTTTTAAAACATCTTTTACTAAAATTATTTTTTTTGAAGTTTTATATACAGCTTCATCAACTATTGCATAACTAGCTCCTTTAGCTATTGCTTCTTCCGCAAACTTATTTCCGTTAAAGTTTTGTCCTTTTAAAGCAAAAAAAAGTGTGTTATTTCTAATATTTCTAGTATCTGTATCAACTAAACCATGAGTAAGATACAGTTGGTATAAATCTTCTATCTTCATTATGTAAAAATAAATAACCTCATTGAATTTCAATGAGGTTATTAAATAATTTTAGTTCAATTTTTAGTTCACTTTATCTGGTGTGGCTGTTTTTCTTTTATTTAACACCATTGGTCCCATTTTGTCAGTGGCACACCTAAACCCTATATAATTTGTTGCCATATACTCTGGGAAATACCTTCTTTGAGCTGGATCTAACCAATATTCTCTATCAGCCCAAGATCCACCTTTAAAAACTCTAGACTTATCACTAATTAAAGTAGTTCTTCTTTTATCATCATACTTATAGTTATTAATAACATTACCAAGAGAGTCTAGTTCTTCTTCTGGCTTTTGAGGCGAGTTATACATTCTTGTAGAACGGTCTAACTGATCTTTATCTAGGTTATAAAACTTAGAAGAAGCTTGATCCCCATCTCCTAAACTTGCATTATTTGCTAAGTTATAGTTTCTTCTCATATAAGTATCTTCTTTTGTAATAGGAATATACTTAACACTACCTGGTAAATCTTTTGGTACAATCCTACCATTTTCTAAGGTGTCATATTCTACTTCTCCATCTCCAACAATCACTACTTTTCCATCTTCATTAATTAATTTTTTTGTAAAAATATTTCCTCTAAAATAATTAAAGTCATTTGCTTCAGAGTCAATAATAGGTCTGTAAACATCTTCTACCCATTCAGCAACATTACCAGACATATCGTAAAGTCCAAATGCATTAGGTGGATAACTTCTTACGGCATTAGGAATATCTGCTCCATCACTACTCCATCCTGCAATACCACTATAGTCTCCTTTTCCTTGCTTAAAGTTTGCCAATTGGTCACCTCTTCTTCTTTTATCTCTATCGCGTGTATATTTTCCACTCCAAGCATACTTTTTTCTTCCTCTAATATTATTATACTCACGGTTTTCAAAAAGTGCTTTTGCTGCATATTCCCATTCTACTTCTGTTGGTAATCTAAATTTTTGAGATAATATACCATCTGAAGATGTCACTTGTCTTCCTGTAAATGCTCCTTTTTCTGGTTTAGGTTCGCCTTTAGCTCTTGGCACTGGGATTCCTTTTTTATAAATAGTAGAATCTCCGTCAAAAATAGCATACGGGTCTGTTAAATATGTATCGGTATCAAAATTATTTTGCCCTTTGAAGTCTAATGAATCTTCTTTAAATATATTTTTAATAACACCTTTATCCATTAATACCTTTAAGTTAACCGCATTGGTACGCCACTTACAGTATTTATTAGCTTGTATCCAACTAACTCCAACAACTGGATACTCTGCATAAGAAGGATGTCTTAAGTAACTTTCTGATAATAAATTCGTATTTCCTAACCCCTTTCTCCAAACTAAAGTATCTGGTAAAATAGATGGATATATGTTTTTAAATTGAGGGTCTTCAGTAGGAAAAACATCTTTTGTATACTGCATAAACAACCCATATTCTGCATTTGTAACTTCTGTTTCGTCCATATAAAAAGTACGAACATGCATTCTTTGAGGAGTGGTATTCCAGTCAAACATCACATCATCTTGTACCAATCCCATAGTAAAAGTACCTCCCTCGATGTGAACCATACCTGGTGGAACGTTTTTACCATCTTTAAACTCTCCCTTTAAATAACCTCCATAATTAGGGTCATTAAAGTTCCAACCTGTCAATGAAGATTTACTCGACCCACCTCCATTACTCTTACAAGAAGTAACTAATAAGCCAGTGATCGCCAATAAACTAAATAATTTTAACGTACTTTTCATGTATTTCTTACTGTTTTTTAAGGGTGTCGCAATTTACAATATTTCTAATTTCTTACAACTAATTTATCTATAAATTCACAATTAGTAACCTTGTGTATGCAAGATTACAAACGACAGTTTTTACACTTTAGTATTACGAATCTAAAGAAAAAGATTAAAATACAGGCTGTAATAACTTATTAATTTAAGGTAACAAAGGTAAAAATTCTATAATTAAGACCATGTATATAATATATTTTTAGTAATATCGTTACCTTTATTAAATATAGTAAATTTAAATTTAACTGTATAAAGAAAATTATATATTTGCTAAATAATTAATCAAATTTTACATGAAAAAATTATCAATCGTATTATTTTTTGTGTGCTTTACCCTTCAAAATAAAGCGCAAGCCCAAACATCTATAAACACCACTGCAATGCCTTTTTTATTGATAACGCCCGATGCTCGTGCTGGTGGTATGGGAGATATTGGAGTCGCTACATCTTCAGATGCTTATTCAATCTTTCACAACCCTGCAAAAACTGCATTTAACCAAAACACAATAAGTATTGGGTTAAATTATACTCCATGGCTTAGAAACCTAACTGATGATATATTTGTTGGTGGAGGTTCTTATGTTAACAGATATAGTGAAAAATCTGCTTGGGGAGTTGACTTAAAGTATTTTTCTTTAGGTGAAGTAGCTTTGACAGATAATAGTGGTGCTTCTAACGGAACAGAAAACCCCAATGAATTAGCCATTACAGGTATTTATTCATTAAAATTAAGTGAAACTTTCTCTATGGGAATAGGTTTAAAGTACATCCACTCTAACTATAAAATAAGAAGTAATAATTCTAACTTAGATGCTGTTAACTCTTTTGCTGTTGATGTTTCTGGATATTACCAATCTAAAGAAGACAACTTTGGAAGTTTTAACGGACGTTACCGATTAGGTTTTAATATAGCCAACATAGGGCCAAAAGTTGAGTACAGTCCTGGAGTTCCTAACTTTATTCCAACTAACGCTAAAATTGGTGGTGGTTTTGACTTTATCTTTGATGATTCAAACATCTTAGGACTTAATTTAGAATTTACTAAACTCTTAGTTCCATCAAGCGCTAGCTCTGACAGAGGTTGGTTTGAAGGAATGTTTACTTCTTTAGGAGATAGAAGTTTTAGTGAAGAACTACAAGAAACTACTTGGGCTTTAGGTGCTGAATATATGTACAATAATGCCTTTGCATTAAGAGCTGGTTATTTTCACGAAAGTGAAGAAAAAGGACAACGTCAATACTTTACATTAGGTACAGGATTCACGGCAAGAGCTTTCACTTTAGATTTATCTTATCTAATAAATACTGCAGCAGTTAATAATCCTTTAGAGAACACTTTACGTTTTTCTTTATCTTTTGACTTAGGAGAATTATACTAAGTATATTAAAAACTAGTATTTTTTTTATAAATTCGTATCACAATACAAAAGCAGTCTACCAGACTGCTTTTTTTGACTAATCATATTTACTATGAAGAAAATTGATATAACTACTTCTGCTATTTTATTTGATAATATCTCTCAGCTATCAACTCAAGATGCTTTTTTAGTAGAAAAAGCAGTAGAAGCAAGACAAAAAGCATACGCTCCTTATTCAAAATTTAGTGTAGGTGCAGCTTTACTACTTGAAAATGGAGAAATTATCTTAGGAAACAATCAAGAAAATGCTGCCTATCCTTCTGGTATGTGTGCAGAACGGGTAGCTATATGGAAAGCTAGTTCTGAGTATCCTAATATGAAGGTAAAAAAAATAGCTATTAATGCAGCTTCTGAAAATACAACAGTAAATAAGCCAGTTGGTCCTTGTGGTGCTTGTCGTCAAACATTATCAGAATACGAAATCAACCAAAAACAACCTATAGAGATTATTTTTATGGGTGAAATTGGTAAGATTGTTAAGACTGAATCATTACTTTCCTTATTGCCTTTTTCTTTCGATAGCTCTTATTTATAATTTACAAAAAACAAAGTCACAAAAAATAGATATTGTTTTTTATAAAAAGACAATACAACTTTTCTTTTTTAAGAATATCATAATTCTTTAAAAATGAATATTAATAAAGAGGTAATCGACAATAAAAATGCTTAATTTGTAGATTACTCAACATTAAAAATTAGATATCTAATGAAACTATCCGTAATTACAGGAACAGGTACTTTTATTCCATCAATAAAAAAAGAAAATGACAAGTTTAATAATAACTTATTTTTAAATACTGATGGAAGCTCCTTTGAGAACCCTAATCCTATAATTATTGAAAAATTCAAATCAATAACGGGTATTGAAGAACGTCGTTATGCTAAACCAGAATACAACGCTTCAGATCTTGGATTTTTTGCTGCAAAAGAAGCCATTAAAGATGCCAATATAAACCCTGAAGAGTTAGACTATATTATTTTTGCCCATAATTTTGGAGACGTAAGAAAAGGTGCTATTCAAAGTGATATTCTTCCAAGTTTAGCTACTCGTGTAAAACACTTATTAGAAATTGAAAACCCTAACTGTGTAGCCTATGATATTCTATTTGGTTGTCCAGGTTGGATAGAAGGCGTTATTCAAGCTCAAGCTTTTATTAAAGCTGGAATTGCAAATAAATGTTTAGTTATTGGAGGTGAAACTCTATCTAGAGTTGTTGACATAAATGATAGAGATTCTATGATATATAGTGATGGAGCTGGAGCTTGTATCGTTGAGGCCACAGATAAAAAAGATTGTGGGATTTTAAGTCATGCTTCACAAACTTTTACTAAAGAAGAAGCCTATTATCTGTTTTTTGGAAACTCAAATGATAAGAACAAGAATAAAGACATTCGTTATATTAAAATGCATGGTCGAAAAATTTATGAGTTCGCTCTTAACAATGTACCCAAAGCAATGCAAACTGCTTTAAACAAGAGTGGTGTCTCTATTGATGATGTTAAAAAAATTTTTATTCATCAAGCTAATGAAAAAATGGACGAAGCCATTATTAAACGTTTTTATCGTTTATGCAAAAAACCAATTCCAGAAGGCGTTATGCCTATGAGTATTCATAAATTAGGAAATAGCTCGGTAGCAACCGTACCTACATTGCTCGATTTAGTTTTAAAAGGTAATATTGAAAATCAAGAGGTGAAAAAAGGAGATGTTATTATTTTAGCTTCTGTGGGTGCAGGTATGAATATTAATGCAATTATTTACAAGTATTAATAGTTTCTTAATCTTGTTAATTTCTTATTAAATATTCTCGCAAATCTAAAATCTAAGTACTATTTTTGCGCATGCAACAACACAACGTACTTATATTAGATTTCGGATCGCAATACACGCAATTAATTGCGCGCCGTGTAAGAGAATTAAATATTTATTGTGAAATTCATCCTTACAATAAAATACCACAAAATTTAAACGATTTTAAAGCTGTTATTCTTTCAGGAAGCCCATCATCGGTTCGTTCAGAAGAAGCTCCACACCCAGACTTGTCAGAAATTAGAGGTAAAAAACCATTATTAGCAGTATGCTACGGTGCACAATATTTAGCACATTTTTCTGGTGGTTTAGTAGCTCCTTCTAATACTCGTGAGTATGGTAGAGCTAACTTATCTTTTATTAAAGAAGAAGACAATTTCTTTAATAATATTTCTGAAGGAAGCCAAGTTTGGATGAGTCATTCAGATACCATCAAACAATTACCTACAGGAGGAACTTTATTAGCAAGCACTCACGATGTTGAAAATGCTGCTTATAAAATTGAAGGAGAAACTACCTATGCTATCCAATTTCACCCAGAAGTATATCATTCTACAGATGGAAAACAATTATTACAAAATTTTTTAGTTAATATAGCAGGAGTTGCTCAAACGTGGACACCAGATTCATTTGTTGATGAAACAGTAGCAGAGTTAAAAACAAAAATAGGTAATGATAAAGTTGTTTTAGGATTATCTGGAGGAGTTGATTCTACCGTGGCAGCTGTATTGTTACATAAAGCTATTGGAAGCAATTTACACTGTATTTTTGTGAATAATGGGCTGTTACGTAAAAATGAGTTTACCGATGTATTAAAACAATACGAAGGTATGGGGTTAAACGTAAAAGGAGTAGATGCTTCGGTACGTTTTTTGGATGAACTTGCAGGGTTAAGTGACCCTGAAGCCAAACGTAAAGCTATTGGTAAAGTTTTTATTGATGTTTTTGATGATGAGGCAAACCAAATAGAAGATGCTAAATGGCTAGCACAAGGAACGATTTATCCTGATGTGATTGAATCAGTTTCTGTAAACGGTGGACCTTCAGCTACTATAAAAAGTCATCATAATGTAGGTGGATTACCTGATTTCATGAAATTGAAAGTAGTAGAGCCTTTACGTATGATTTTTAAAGATGAAGTACGTCGCGTAGGAGCTTCTATGGGAATTGACAAAGAATTATTAGGTCGTCATCCATTTCCTGGTCCTGGTTTAGCCATTAGAATTTTAGGAGATATTACTGCTGAAAAAGTTCGCATATTACAAGAAGTAGATGCTGTATTTATTAACGGTTTAAAAGAAAACGGACTATACAATAAAGTATGGCAAGCTGGGGCTATTTTATTACCAGTAAACTCTGTTGGAGTTATGGGCGATGAGAGAACCTATGAAAAAGTAGTAGCTTTACGTGCTGTAGAAAGTACCGATGGTATGACAGCAGATTGGGTAAATTTACCCTATGAGTTTTTACAAAAAACATCAAATAAAATAATAAATAATGTAAAAGGTGTGAATAGAGTTGTATACGATATAAGTTCAAAACCACCTGCAACAATTGAATGGGAGTAAAATAAACCCTACATAAATAAAATAAAAAGAGTAGATGAAGAAATTACAGTTTTTACTATTAGTTTGTATTTTAACCTTTGCCGTTTCTTGTGGTCAACAAAAACGTTATATATCGTATAAAATTCAGGAAGGAGAAACAATGCGAGATGTTGCAAGTCGTTTGAATATGAAAACAAAAGATTTATTCCGTTTGAATCCTGACGTAGGAAGACGTCCTGATGCTAATACAGTAATTGTAATTCCTAACCCTAAACTTAAAAATAGTACCTCTTCATCTACTACTATTTCTTCCCCTGAAGAAACAAAAACCTCAGATACTGTGATAGAAAGTAAGGATACTATTTCTGAAAACGAAATAGAAAACCCTGTTTTTCAACGAACAATTATTGAATATGAAACACATGAGGTACAAAAAGGTGAAACTGTATACCGCATTACCAAACAGTATGATATTTCTAAAGATGAATTAATTAAGTACAATCCAGAATACACTAATATTCAAAGTAATAACTTAAGTATTGGTCAAATATTAAAGGTTAAAGAAATAAAGAAAACAATAACTATTGATAAAGAAGAGGTTTTAAAAAACTTTTTAACTCATACTGTTGTTAAAGGTGAAACCATTTATAGTTTAACTCGTTTTTATAACATTTCTAAAGAAGAATTAATTCTCTTAAATCCTGAATATCCTAGTTTAACTGACAACAATCTCTCTGTAGGTCAATTACTTAAGATAAAACCTATTGAAGAAGTTAATGAAAAAGAAAATTATACTTTTTATAAAGACGAAATTATTGAAGACGCTTCTATAGATATTGCTATTTTACTTCCTTTTAAAGCTGATGAATATAGTGAAAAATCGAGCAAAGATATTTTTGAAGGAAATCAATTAGCTAATATGGTTACCGATTTCTATTTAGGTGCTGAAATTGCTATTGACTCAATTAAAAAGCAAGGAATAAATGTAAACACTACTATTTTTGACACTGGTAATAGAGGAGAAAATATCTCTACTATTTTAAATGATAACAAAATAGAAGATAACGATGTCGTTATAGGTCCTTTTTACTCAGACAAAGCAGAAGATGTTGCTCGTTTGGTAAATGTTCCTGTTGTTTTTCCACATTTTTCAAGTAAACAAAATAAATTCTCTTCTTCTAAGTTAGTAAAAACTTCCCCTGATAAAGATTATTATGTATCTTACTTATCTTCTTACTTAAAAGATAATTATAAAGATCAAGAAGTTTTTATTGTTAGTGATGATAAAGACGAAACCAACAATAATACTTCTAAAATTATTTCTGAATTAAAAAAGCATGGTAGTATTAGCGAAATACATGTTTTAAAACCAAAAAATGGTTATATTAAAAGAGCGCGCTTTACAGAAAAAATGTCTTCAGAAAGACATAACTGGGTAGTAGTTGCTTCTGATGATAATGTGGTTGTTGCAGACGCTCTAAACAGCATGATTGGTTTACCTGATGATGTTAATGTTCAAGTTTTTGCTATTGATAAAAGCAACGCATATAGTAAAATTGACAATAATAAATTGGCTAGTATTAACTTTACATATGTTTCTAATACATACACAGATGAAGAGGCCATGGAAACTAAAGTTTTTAATAAAAAATATCTACAACAAAACAATACCATACCTTCTGATTATGCTATCAAAGGTTTTGATATCACATACGATATTTTAATGCGTTTGGCTTCTGGTGAAGAGCTTACCGAAACTTTTAAAAAAGGAGTTTCTTTGCGTCTCGAAAACAAGTTTGATTATCATCAAAAAATATTTAGAAGTATTGGTAATAAAGGTTTATTTATTGTGAAATACAATAAAGACCTAAGTTTAAGCAGACTGAGATAACCTTACAAAACTTATAAATAAAAAGCCGAAAACTGTACAGTTTTCGGCTTTTTATTTATAAGTCAGTTGTTTGCTATTTATTATTACTTTAATTCAACAGATTGCTCCTTATTCTTCAAAGTTTCGTGATTGGGATTACTATTTCTTTTTTTCTCATTCATTTTTTGCTTGTCTTGATGTGCTAGGAATCTAATAATGGTTCTTATGTTCTATTCTTTCATTTTGTCTTGATACAAAACGAAACAAAAAATCAAGACAGACTTTTCCTTTTATTGAATTCTACGTTTTATTCCGTATTCGAAATCCAGACCGCAAACTCTCTGGATTCTCCTATACTTCATTACCTCGAATTCTACTCAAATAAAAAATAGGTCGGTTATAATTTATGCAAAACTTGTATTTTCTCAGCTCTTATATGTAAGGTTACTTCATTAGCGTTCACAATGATCAGTTATAGCTACTCATACATTTGCTGATAATATTTCTGGTATTCACCACTCGTTACATTTTTTACCCATTCTTCATTATCTAAGTACCATTGAACTGTTTTTTCTATTCCTTCTTCAAATTGCAAAGAGGGTTGCCAACCCAATTCATTTTTAAGCTTTGATGCGTCTATTGCATAACGAAAATCATGACCTGCTCTGTCTTTCACATAAGTAATTAGTTTTTCTGAAGCTCCTTCTTTTCTTCCCAAGAGTTGGTCTACCGTTTTTATAAGTATCTTGATTAAATCTATATTCTTCCATTCATTAAAGCCACCAATATTATAAGTATCACCAACTGTTCCTTTGTGGAAAACAATATCAATTGCCTTGGCATGATCTTCAACATACAACCAATCTCTTATGTTTTCTCCTTTTCCATATACTGGTAAAGGTTTATTATTTTTGATATTATTAATAAAGAGTGGGATTAATTTCTCTGGAAATTGATAGGCTCCATAATTATTAGAACAATTAGAAATGACAACAGGCAATTTATAAGTATCAAAAAAAGCTCTTACAAAATGATCAGAAGATGCTTTCGAAGCTGAATAAGGTGAATGTGGGTCATAGGATGTTCTTTCTGTGAAGTAACCATCTTTCCCTAAAGAACCATATACCTCATCGGTTGACACATGGTAAAATAATTTGTTCTTTAAATCACTTTTCCAATGATTTTGAGCAGCTTGTAATAAACTCAAGGTTCCCATTACGTTAGTTCTGGCAAAAGAAAAAGGATCTTTTATCGACCGGTCAACATGTGACTCTGCTGCTAAATGAATGACACTATCTATGTTATATTCTGAAAAGATAGTAGTTACAACTTGGTAATCGCAAATATCAGCCTTCACAAAAGTATAATTAGACTTTTGTTCTATATCTTTTAAGTTTTCTAAATTCCCAGCATACGTAAGAAGGTCTAAATTTACAATATTATAGTCTGGATACTTATTAACAAATAGGCGTGCCACATGAGACCCTATAAATCCTGCTCCTCCTGTAATTAATATATTTCTCATGAAAAATTTAATATAAACTCCTCAAAGTTACTAATAAATAAACGGAGTTTCTAACGCTTTAAAAGTAGACAGTTTTGTGTCTTTTGAAGAAAGTATTACCTCTTTTGAATTAATTTTCCAATCAATATTCAAAGTAGTATCATTCCAAATAATTCCTGAGTCGTATTCTGGAGCATACCAATTATCAACTTTATAAGCAAAAACAGCTTCTTTGGATAAAGTTACAAAACCATGTGCAAAACCTCTCGGTATAAATAATTGTCTTTTATTTTCTTCGGATAACTCTACTGTTATATGCTTGCCATAACTAGGTGAATTTTTCCTCACATCTACCGCTACGTCTAATACTTTTCCTTGAATACAACGAACTAGCTTCGCTTGAGCAAAAGGTGGTTGTTGAAAATGCAAGCCTCGTAAAGCACCATAAGTAGATTTAGATTCATTATCTTGAACAAAGTTTGCTTGTCCGATATGTTCTTCAAACTCTTTTTGATTAAATGACTCAAAAAAATACCCTCTTTGGTCTCCAAAAACTTTCGGTTCTATAATTACAACTTCTGGAATGGCTGTTTTTGTAAAAATCATCGCTATTCTTTTGCTAAATTTAATAGGTATTGGCCATAGCTATTTTTTCTCAACGGTTCTGCTAATTTTTTTACTTGCTCTTTATTGATATAGCCCATATACAATGCTATTTCTTCTACACAAGCTACTTTTAACCCTTGACGTTTTTCAATAGTTTCAATAAACTGACTTGCTTCTAATAAAGAATCATGCGTCCCTGTATCTAACCATGCATAACCACGTCCCATTAACTCAACCTTTAACTGTTCGTTTTCTAAATAATATTGATTTACAGAAGTAATTTCTAACTCTCCTCTTTCAGATGGTAGCACTTTTTTAGCCACTTGAACTACATCATTAGGGTAAAAATATAAACCAACCACCGCATAATTAGATTTTGGATTCTCTGGTTTTTCTATAATAGATATTGCATTTCCATTATTATCAAAATCTACCACTCCATATCGTTGCGGATCTTTTATATTATATCCAAAAACTGTTGCTTTGTTATTCTTTTTTATATTTTGAATTGCAGATTGTAACATTTCGGGCAAACCGTGGCCATAAAAAATATTATCGCCTAAAATCAAACATACATCATCATTCCCTATAAATTCTTCACCAATAATAAACGCTTGTGCTAATCCATCGGGTGATGGCTGCTCTGCATAACTAAGATAAATTCCTAGGTCACTTCCATCTCCTAATAACTTTTGAAAACTAGGTAAATCATCAGGAGTAGAAATAATCAATATTTCTTTAATTCCCGCTAACATCAATACCGATAACGGATAATAAATCATCGGCTTATCATAAACAGGTAATAACTGTTTTGAAACTCCCTTTGTAATAGGATATAAACGTGTTCCTGATCCACCTGCTAGTATAATTCCTTTCATGATAATATGTCTACAAATGATTAAATAATAAAAAGTTAAGCTAGATACTAGATAATTTTAAACTATTCTTTAATTCTGTCTCCAGATCCTTTACCTCCAATTGTTGCAAAAATATACTGAAAATATTTTTTTACCGTTAATGACTCTAACATTTCTGCATCAACTTCTGCCAATTTTTTTGGCGTTGACATATCTATTTTATTAACTTGAGCTAAACCTGTTATTCCTGGTAAAGAGTTATATACTCCTCTGTTACTTCTCTCTAGAATTAGTTCTTCCTGATTAAAAAGGTTAGGTCTTGGCCCAACCAAACTCATATCTCCTTTTAACACATTAATTAATTGAGGTAATTCATCTAGCTTCAATTTCCTTAAAAAAGAACCTAATTTAGTTACTGAACTACTATTTGCTAAATGTGTTGCCACTGATTGAGTATTTACAGTCATCGTTCTAAACTTTAATAGTATAAATGGCCTTTGGTTTTTACCTACTCTTTGTTGTTTAAAAAGAGGAGAACCAGTATCAAATACCCCTAATACATATATGACTAACCCTATTGGCCATAAAAGTAAAATTCCAAAAAGTGAAAATATAAAATCAAAAAATCGTATCATAATTATTCCGTAAAGCTTTTAATTGTTTTAATTATTCCTTCTCTCGTACTCAGTGGAAGCTTATCTATTCCAAAAGCGTTTTTTATTTTTTCATTGGACACTACATAATTCTCTGTCAATTTTTGAACTCTTTCAGAGTTAATTGGAATAGGAAGCACATCACCAAGTTTAGCCAGTACATTAATTAATAGTTTAGGTGTGTTAAGTATCTTCACTGTTTTATTAACTCCTATACCTATTGTTTCAACTAACTCTTTTGTTGATAATGATTCATCATCTGCTACATTATATACACCAGATGGAATGTCATTCTTTCCTAGTAATTCTTTAATTATAAAACATAAATTCTCAACCGATACAAAAGAACGTTGATTTTCATACTTTCCAAAAGGATATGGTATCCCTTTTGAAACAAAAGAATACAATAAATTTAAATTCCCTTTATTGTTTGGTCCATGAATCATGCAAGGTCTTAAAATATAAATTCGCTTATTTTTAGGAAGTTTTTTACTTAATATATATTCTTCAGCCGCTAACTTTGATTTACCATAAGTAGTTACAGGATTGGGCTTAACTTCTTCCATCAGTTCAATCTCTACCTCATCAGCTACAGCTTTTACTGAACTCATAAATATAAACACCTCACAGTCACTCTCTAAAAATTGATTAAATATTTTTTTTGTTAAGTCTACGTTTACCTCAAAATATTCTTTTTCTTCTAATGTATTTTTTAAATCATGGGCTTTTCCTGCCAAATGGATAAAAACATTATGTGATGATAATAGCTCTAAAGATAAACCTTCATATGTTAAGAAATCTTTAGATTTATTTCTAGACACTCCTGTTATGTTATAATTCTCTTTTAAAGAGTCTTTTAAATTACTTCCTACAAACCCAGTAATACCCGTAATTAAAATATTCTTATTCATTACCAAAAAGTATTATAGATTCTGTCATTTTTTTATTTATTTCCGACCTAGAAAACTTCTTCTTAAACTCAACTCTTTCTATATTTTGATAAGAGTAACTTTTCATTTTATAACTTAGTTCTTTTGAGTTTGTTGGTTCAAATAAAATTAAGTTAGGCATATTCTCTTCTAGGAAAATTTTGGCATATCCATCAACACCTGCAATTATTGGTTTATTAAAGGTTCCATATTCAAAAAGTTTCGATGGTAAAACTCTTTCAAATGCTTTATGTTTGTTTAAATGTAAAAACAAATAATCGGCTTCTTGATAGTAATTTATTAACTGATTTCTACTCACAGGAGGTAATAGCTCTACATTTTTTATTTTTTTACAATTAAGTTTCTCTTCTAATTTATGCTTTGCACTTCCATCTCCTATAATTAAAAATTTATGAGTCTTAGATAGTTTTTCCGCAATTTCAGGTATTATTAAATCCAAACCTTGTCCTTCTCCTATATTCCCCCCATAAACAATCATTCTTTTTTCCTCTTGATGTTTTTTTTCTTTTCTTTCTATAGATAAAAAGATATCATCTATGCCATTTGTAAAAAAAGAATACCTTGCATTCTTATATTTTTTAAAATAACTTTCAAACCCTCTGGATACTAAATTTATATGTTTTGCTCTACCGAACGTATAATTTTCAACTGGTTTTAAAAATAAGTTTAGTCCTAAATTAATTATTTTATTTTTATATAAATCTGTAATTGTTTCTCTAAAAATATCTCGAATATCTAAATACAATTTGGCTTTTTTCTTTCTTGCTATTTTAGCCCCTAAAAAAGCTGTAAATAAACGAGAAGAAGAGGCATAAACTAAATCATACTCATTATTTTTTGTTAGTTCTAACGCTTTAGAATAAAACTGCTTAAAAGATTTAATTTGTCCAACAATTCCACTTCCATGCTCAGGTATTTTAATTCTATTGATTGTAATACCCTTTTCTAACTTTTCTTTGTCTTTAGCCTTTACCTTAAATGAATCATATCTATTAGGTTGCGTTGTTATTACATCAATTATATCTTCTTTCTTTAGGTGTTGAATAAGCTCCTTAAATAAGGATGTGTTCCTAAAAGACCCAGCACATAAATCTGGCTCAAAATAAAACGTAAGAAATAATATTCTCATAATTAAACCTTTATTATTGATGTTTCTAATTTATCTTCAAAAATAACTACCAACTTCTTTCCTTTAATTGTTTTATTGAATCCTATGCTATAGTTATACTCCTTTTCTAAAATTTTGCTCAATTTACCACCAAATTTTAACTTTAAATCATCTAATTGGTATTCTTTGTCATCATTCTTTTTAAACTTAACATCTGGATGAAAATGCAACATAAACTTTTTTTCTAATTGAGAATTGCCAATAATAAAATCATTAATTTTAAAAGTATTCTCTTTAAACTGAAAAACTCTTTTATGAATTACTCCATAATCCTTATACCCATTATGCTTAGCTGAAATTTTACCCCTCCTTTCTTTCAGTTCAAAAACTTTGGCTCTCTTCGCAACTCTAAAACCTCCCCAAACTTTTGTTTGTTCTAAATCACCTAATTGAACCGTATTATGATAATATGTTCCCCTTTCAGTTTGTCTTATCTGATTTTTTTCATAAGTAGAGACCCCTGGATCTACAATAATGGGCTTATTGTCAAAACACAACTCAAAACTAAAAGTATCTGAATGCGCATGTCCTGGTTGATATGAGGGTTGTATATCTCCTACATCTAAAAATATCTCAAGCTTATCTAACTCATACTTTCTATAGCCTGAATCTTTGAGACTTATTTTCTTCCAAGTAATACCTAGTACTTTGGCATAAGTAAAAAGTTCTTTTGAAGTAGGAGCTATATTAAAGGTACTATCATTAACCATAGGAATATTTCCATTATTATAAGTCACAATGCTTAACCATGACAACATTTTAGAACATTGCTCTTCCAGAAAAGCTAATAACTTTTTATCTTTCCATTCATCATTAAACTTAATTAATTGAATACAATCCAATAATCTACTTAATAATGTTTGATGATACATTGGAGATAGTTCATAATGGCCTCCATCTTCTAAAACTTGTTCTTTTAACTCTAGTTTTAATATTTTTTCAGCTTTTTCATATAGCTGTTCATCTCTAAAATAATAAGCACCAAATAATAACGAGAACCCATTCTCTAACAAATGATTACCTAATAAATGATATTCTATATTATTTATTAAAATTTGATAATGATTATAGAGTGTTTCATCTACTAAAGCATTTTTTATATTGTTTTTTGACAAAAATTTAATCCAGTTTATTCCTCTTAGAGAAAGTACATATGGCTCTTTTCCATCTAATAATACTTCATCATTTTCTAAATAGTTTAAAATAAGTTCTAAACCATTTTTCATTTCGATATTATTTTGATTTAAAAAATCAAAATAATTTAAATTATACGTCCATAACTTTCCGAATGCAGCATAATTCCAATCTATTTTATTTTCAAAATTTTTAGAAACATTTAAAAATCTAAATTCTTTATTCCCTAGGTAAGGATTATTACTGTAGATAAAATCTTTCCATTTTAAATCATTTTTTTTATTAGTTTGTTTTTTTTTATATGCTTTTTTAAAAAAACGATTTCTTATAAAATAGTAAAGCCTGTAGTAAATTTGAACAGGCTTTAAAAATTTTATAGTATTATATAATGTGATTACTTTATTTCTACCCATCCTCCTTGTTTCAAAGATTCTATAGCTGCAAACGACGCTTTTGTTGTATTCACAATTTCCTCAAAGGGAATAATTGGATTACCTCCATTTTTCTGACTTGTTATTAACTCATTAAACTGATTATAATGCCCTTTATTTTGTTTAGAAAAACTCTTAGAGAATTTTTTAAAACCATATCCTCTAAGTTTTCTCCAATTATCCATTATTAATGTTCTTTCTTGAGAATACACCTCTACTCGTTCTTTAGAGTACGCTTTAGATCCATTTGCAAAGTAATTGATTACTACATTTGTTCCATTTTCATATTTTAATAGAATACTTGCGTTATCAGTATTCTCTTGAGGGTTTAGTCCCATAGAACTCATACAAACGGATTTCACCTTACTTCCTGCTAGATACGTACATAAATCTATATAATGACATGCTTCTCCGATAATTCTTCCTCCCCCAATTTCCATATCATGCACCCATACATCAGCAGGAATAAAACCAGCATTCATAGTAGCAATAATATTCATTGGTGTGTTATCATTGCCTAAAGCTTTTTTCATCTGTTTTGCTAATGGAGCAAAACGCCTATTGAAACCTACAGATACTGTTACTTCTGTTTCATTATATTCTTTTATAATATCATCTAGCTCGCTCGTGTTTAATGCCAAAGGTTTTTCAACAAAAACACTTTTGTTTGACCTCATAGACTCTAAAACCATTTGAGCATGCATATTATGCTTTGTTGTAATAAAAATAGTATCTACATCCTCATCCTGTAAGATTTCTTTATAATTTGTAGTAGAGTTTACAATCCCATACTGTTTTGCCATTGTAGTAGAAGACAACCCACCAGAACTAGCTATATATTTTACATCTGCCCCTAGTTTCTTCAAATTAGGTAATATTGTTGCACTTGTAAAATTTCCAGCACCAACTATTCCTATAATACCCTTTTGCTTATTAAATGATTTCTCATTTATAGTAACAGTACTTTTAGGGTTCTCTGTAGAATTATATTCTAAAATTGATGCTATTGACTTAGATGAAGACATATCTCCATATATTTTTTCAAACTCATTTAATGGAACTCTTTCTGTTATTAAAGGTTTTACATTTAAAGATCCATTAGAAATAGCATTAAGTACAGCTTCAAAATTTCTTTTTTCTGTCCAACGGACATAACCTATTGGATAATCATTACCTTTTTGCTCATATTCCTCATCATATCGACCAGGTCCATAAGAACATGATACTTGAAATGATATTTCTTTGTTATAAAAGTCGGCTCTACTAATATCTAAGCCTATAACCCCTACTAAAATTACTCTACCCAATTTACGACACATCTGTGCTGATTGGGAAATAATTTCATTACTTTTACTTGATGCAGTTATAATTACTCCATCTGCTCCAACTCCATTCGTAAATGTTTCTACAAACTTTACTTGATCCGTTCCTTCTGACGGATTAATCGCTATTATTCCTTTATCTTTTGCTATTCTTATTTTTTCAGAATCAAAATCAAATCCTATAACATTACACCCATTCGCCTTTAATAACTCTGCTGTTACTAAACCTATTAACCCTAACCCCACAACTACAATCGTTTCACCAAATGTTGGTTTTAACAATCGGATCCCTTGTAATCCGATGGCTCCAATTACGGTAAAAGCAGCGTCTTCATCAGAGACATTGTCTGGTATTTTAGCTACAAGATTTTTAGGAATTAAAACATATTCTGCATGGTTACCATTTGAAGCTACTCTATCACCTATATTAAACTCAGTTACGCCTTTTCCTACAGCTACCACCTCTCCAACGTTACAATATCCCAAAGGTAAAGGTTGACCCAATTTGTTAAAAACGGCATCCAAGGTGGGTTTCAATCCATCCGTTTTAACTTTGTCCAAAACCATTTTTACTTTATCAGGCTGTTGCTTTGCTTTTTGAATGAAGTTTGCCTTACCAAATTCAACTAACATTTTTTCTGTACCTAGAGAAACTAATGTTTTCGCTGTCTTTATAAGTACATGTCCTTTTTTAACTAAAGGTACGGGAACTTCTTCTAATATAGTGTCACCTTTTTTAAGGTCTTGTATAATTTGTTTCATTAACTTTACTGTTTTATATATAAATTAATCACCACATTCAATTTATCAAAAAATGAATAATAGTATTAATGGCTTCTTGCTCATAACAAAACTTTGATTGTTGTCACTAAAAAATCTAATTTAATAATTTTCCACTTTTATAATCAAATTTTAGATTTAAAATAATCCCTAATAGTAAACCTACAAATATTGATGAAAACGGTGTTCTTATAGGTGTATTAATATTAAAAGACAACAATAAAATAGCCAAAAACCCTACTGAAATTGAATAATATGTTTCGAAAAATTTGTTGAATCTATTTTTTTTAACAATCAAATATATTGCCTTTAAAGCAAAAAACACAACTAACATAAAAAAAACAAGTCCTATGATTCCACTTCTTAAGAAAATTTCTAAATATTGGTTATGCGGACTTCTAAAATCTCCTAAAGTCATTGAGTAACCTGTACCCACTAACAAATTAAAATCATCACCTGACTCGCTAAACACTTCAAATATAGCACCTTCTCTACCTGCTGTGTAGTCACCTTTTGCAATCAAATTATTAATTTTTCTTACAAAAACAAATTCATTTTCAAAAGAAATTTTTTCACTATTTAACATGAGAAACAAGCTACTCAATGAAATTAAAATTAGATAGAAAAGGTTTTTGATGTTTTTCTTTTTTAACCTATTGTAATACAAGACTGAAAATAAACCAAATAGACACATAACCATAGATTCCCGAGAACCAATAATCATTATGTTCAAAAAAATAACAGAACATATTAAATATTTTGTTTTAAAATTTGAATACAATGCAAAAATAAACACAACACTAATCACTGTAGGGTAATAAGTAACTTTTTGATATATAGAAAATAATCCAAAAAAACCATCATCTCCTCTAACAGCAAAAGAACCTGAAATACCAAAATTAATAAATGATGATATTATATGAAGCAAACAAATAAAAAAAGTTATTTTAATAAAATCACTAACTAGATTGGGCAAAAAAAATAAATCTAAATTAGTTTTTTTTAATACCTCAACTCCAATACCATAAGAAAGAACTACAGGTAATATAGAAATGATTAACAACAATGAATTAAAATCGTTACTCCTAAAGACTGTTAGTAAAAAGCTAATTAATGATATGACAATAAAAAATAAAAAAGCTTTATGACCTTTGAAAATATTGTTTATATATTTAGGATTAATTATATAAACAAAAATCAAAATAATTAACGAAATAGGTAATGAAAAAGCATCTTCATCAGTAGACTTCCCTTGAAATATCGACCCACTTGGCATAATAAACAAAGGAAATGGTATTAAGTATAAAAATAAAAATAAAAATATTTTTTTTAATTGTGACATCCTATTAGTTTCCCTCATCTATACATACATTTTTACACTTTATATTTAAATCTATTTATGTTTATAAAAGGTTTTAGTTGAATTCTTAACTATATAAAAGGTAAAAATAAGCATTAAGAAATTTATAAACATTAAGTTAAATATCATGATTTCTATATCGTAGTATTTTAACGAGAAATAAACACTTAAACCCGTAAGCACTGCATTAATAAAATTAATCAAATTAATATATTTTGTGAGTCCGCTTGCTAATAAATAGGCTCCATTAATGGAGTTATTAACTTTAAAAAACCAAACTCCTATTAACAAAATTAAAAATGAAACTCCCACTGAAAACTTATCACCATACATAAAATTTATAAATTTAGGAAGAAATAGATAAAAAGAAACTAACAAAACAACACTTGATAAAAAAAGTACTTTTGTATATTTTTTCAATAAGAAAACAATAGTGTTATTATCATTTATGTACTTACTAAAGTAAGGCGTAGCAACTTGCACAATTGTACTTTGTATAATACTGAGTCCCGTAAAGAAAATTGAAGCAAAACCATATTGTCCTAATAGATTTGGATCTTCTACCAAGAAATACCCCATCAATATAATATCAAAATTTGAAGCTAAAATATTAAACATATTAGCTCCTAAACCATGAATTCCAATAACTAATTGTTCTCTAGCTTTTTTGACAAAACCAACAACCTTTAGAGAAAACTTAAGGTTAAATTCTTTTTTTGTAAAGATTGAATTCACTAGTAAAGAGAATACCAAACCGATACACAAACCATTAAAAAAACCTTTTAAACCTTGGTAATATGTTAACACTACTATTAATACGATAGAAGTAACTTTAGTTAAAATCACTATATAAGAATATTTTTTAAATATTCTAGCCGCCTGAATAAAAGCAGTTAAAGTAGCTGATAAAGCTGTGAATAGTATTACAAAGGAATAGCTACCTAAAAGTTCATTTACCTTTAATACATTCGTCCAAACACCAAATTTGTTTAATATATTAAATAACAGTAAAACAATCAATGATATAGGTATTACAGCATATATAGCAACTTGTAATATTTCTGATTTTCTATCATCATTCTTCGGGTTAGAACTTAAAATTAAAACAGAAGTACTATAACCAAAACCAGCTACGATAGATAATATCTGACTATAGCTTTGAAATATTTTTATATACCCCAATTCTACATCTGTTAAAACCTTGGCGATAAACAACTGAGATCCAAACGCTGCTAAAGCAAAAAAAACATTTGCTACAAACACGTGAAAGAAACCTTTCTTATTGGTTTCTTTTAAAAAATTAATTAGTTTTTTCAAACCTTAATAACAATTTATTAATATTTGTTTCAAAAGAATATTTCTCTTTAATAATATTATGAATTTTTTCTTTTTCTAAAGAATTTATTAGATTAACACCATTTACTTTCGACTTCATAGCATTCTTTATAGAATTGGTATTTAAAGGCGTCAATTCTAATTCAAATCCGAAATAACTCTTTAAATATTTATAAGGGGGAATGTCCGAAATAATTAATTCTTTTTTATTTATTAAAGGTTCAAAAATTGTTGTTGAAATCCCATCATGTTCTGCTATTTGCAAACCACAATCCATTCTAGACCATAAAAGATTAATATCTTCTGTTTTAAAAAATTTTTCCTTTTTTAAAACTATGATTTTATTCTCTAACTTATAACTACCTATCTTATAAATCAATTCATTATAGCGTTCGATGTCTTCTGCATTCCCTCCAATAAAATATACTTTAAAATCTGGAAAGTCTTCTTCCTTTATTAATTCATTTACCGCTTCAATAACTAAATCGTGTCTACTAGCTCTAGTAAAAGATTTAGGGTAATAAAAGTTATAACTTTCCTTGTCTACTTTTTCTAATAATCTAACAATATCAGGATCAGGATTATCTGTACTTTTATAATAAAACCTGTTTAATCCCATTGGGTGGACAACTGCTTTTTTCTTCAATTTTGGGTGTAATAAATCTGCAATACCAAACCAGCCACAATGAATTAAAGTAAATCGAGAAAGTGCTAATAATGTTATTTTACCCGAAAATGATTCCTCTGTTGTTCTTCTTGGAAGCACTTCACTGTAAGGAAAAATAACTAATTTACATTTTCCTTTCTTAAAAAAACTTAAAAAGGATACTAAATAAAGTAGTCTTCCTCCACCCATAAGCCAAATAACATCATATTTCCTGACTAAAAAGAAAAGTTTTATAAATGTCAAAGGCAATTTGAAATATTGAATATTTTTGTATTTTAATTCAAAAATACTTTTATTATGAAAATAAAAATCTACCTCATGATTACTGTTATTCAAAGAATTTAAGTACGGCTCGATATTATGTCCATATCCTGGGCCTATCAATGCTATTTTCATATGACTTTAATTTTTATTATAGTTAATTGAAATTAGTATAACTGGATAATACCTCTCTATTATATTCATTCCAATTTCCTATGTCTCGCCAAGACTTTTCACTAACAGGAAACACACCAACTTTTCTTCCATCCTGTCTTACTTTTTCAATTAAATGTGTAATGTGAAAAAATTCATTTTCTGGAATTTCATTCAATAAGTGAGGTTCTAAAACGTATAATCCCGCATTGATTAAGTAGGTCATATCTGGTTTCTCTTCCATAGATTGCAATAATCCATTTTCAGCAGTTTGTATTGTACCATAGGGAATACTAAAGTGTTTTAAAGCTGCAACCATGGTAATTTCGTTTTTATTCTTCTGATGATAATCTAAAATCTCAGAATAATCTTGCTCTATTAAAATATCACAGTTACTAACAAAAAAAGTAGTATCAATCTTATTCTTGAGCAAACTTAGACTACCCGCAGTTCCCATTGGTTGTTCCTCTTCAAAATAAGAAACATCGTAAGGTAAGTTTTTACTCTTAACATAATATTTTATTAAATCGGCCTTATAATTTACTGAAATATGAAATTCATCACAACCATGTTTTCCAAATCTGCTAAAAATCTCTTCTAGCATTGTTTTTTCTCCTATAGGAATCAAGGGTTTTGGTATTACATAAGTCAAAGGCCTTAATCTTGTACCAAACCCTCCAGCCATTATGATAACTGGTAAATTAAATTTTTTAAGTGGCTGTGACTCTTTTTCTTCAAATAAGTCTTTCCAAAAATAAACATCAACAATATTATTATCTGAATCAATTACAGGCATAAATTCAGATCTAATCTTTAACATTAACTTTTTCACATTATCAATACTATCTTGTGGCTTAGATACTATATAGTCTTTTCGCATTATTGACCCTATAGTATCATTAAGATTTATATTCCCTATAATTGATCTTTGAACATCTCCAATAGATAATAACCCTCTATATATACCATCTTTAACTACGATTAACAGTTTATATCCTATATCATCCATTTGCTGCAAAGCTTTTAGAATTGATGTATTTTTTTCAATTATAATATTTAAATATTTCTCTTTCATTCTATTTTGTCAGATTAATTAACTTTGCGGGTATCCCTACATAAGTCCCTGATTCATTTATATCTTTAGTAACAACAGCTCCAGCTCCAATGACAACATCATTACAAATCTTAATATTTGGTAACACTGTCGAATTTGCTCCCATATAGCAACAATCTCCGATATTCACATTACCAAGAATTACAGCATTTGGGGCTATAGTGGTATAATCTCCAATAACAGTGTTATGCATAACATTACAATTAACATTAAGCTTTACAAATACGCCTATACATACATCTGTTGAAATATTAACTCCTCTCTGTACAACCGTACCTTCTTCAATTCTAGCAGATTCTGAAATCATTGCTCTTTTTGATAAAAGTTGAGAAAAAACAAAACCATTCTCTTTATAAAAAAAATGTAATTTTTTCCTAACCTTAGGAGTATCGGGAGTTATTATCAAAGGTTTATTCTTTATTGTTTTATCAAAAATATCTACATCTTTTTCAGTTCCTAAAATTAGGTAATTCTCAATTGTTTTATTAGCCTTATCTATAATTCCATAAATTCTCTTACCACATTCTTCAGCTAATTCTATAATTTCTTCAAAACCTCCTACCAAAATAATTTCATTCATTAGCAAAACGATTTCAAAGTCTTAGTAATATACTCTATATCTTTTTCAGTTAAACCAGAGTGCATAGGTAGAGTTATTAAGTTATCTGCGACATATTCAGTATTTTTTAAAGACACAGCATATTTCTCATATATAGAGAATCTATGAACAGCTGGATAATGTACGCTCGTTTGTATACCTGCTTCTGCTAATTTATCACGAATTTTATCTCTTCTTTTATAATCAGAGTTTTTTAAAATAATAGGGAAAATATAATTTGACGAAAAATTTTCACAATCAGAGAATGGCACAATAATTCTATCAATGCTTTCCATTTTCAAAAGGTACATTTCTCTAATTTCTTTACGTTTATTTAAATCTTCCTCAATTTTATCCAATTGAACAATACCAATAGCTGATCTTATATCATCTATTCTATAATTAAATCCATTATCTACAACGTCATAAGTAGTTGAATGGCCTTTAGATCTCTCATAAGACATAGAAGTCATACCATGTGAACGTAACAGTTTTGCTCTCTCATAATATTCTGTGTTATTCGTTATTAACATCCCTCCTTCACCAGTACTAATATTTTTATTAGAAAAGAAACTATAACAACCTAAATCTCCTATTGAACCTAATTTTTGGCCTTTGTATTCTGATAACGGAGCGTGACATGCATCTTCTATTACTTTAAGGTTATGCTTTCTAGCTATTTCCATTATGTTATCCATATCGCAAGCAAAACCACCAAAATGCATTACTATAATGGCTTTGGTTCTCTTTGTAATTCTTCTTTCGATATCTACTGGATCGATAGTTAAGTCATCTTTACTCACAACATCTGCAAAAACAGGAATTGCATTTACATATCTAATCGCATTACAAGTTGCAACGAATGTAAGTGAGGGGCAAATTACTTCATCTCCTTCTTTAATATCCAGTAACTTCATTGCTAAATGAAGTGCTACTGTACAATTTGACAACGCCACTGAATGCTTTACTTCAAGCATTTCAGAAAACTTATTTTCAAACTCAATAGTTTTTGGACCTGTCGAAATCCATTTAGATTTAAGCGTATCTATAACCGCTTGTTCTTCTTTTTCGTCAAAATTAAGATCGAAAAGTGGTATTTTATAACTCATAAATTTTACATTTTAGAATCCAAAGATTTACCTAATTCCTTATGATCGAAATTAACTAGAAAATCTTTCATTATTTTTACAATATCTGATTTTTCTGTTTCATCTTTTCCAAAAGCCTTTTCAAACTCTTTTAATAAAACATCTATATCTTCTATCGACTTTGGTTTTAAATCCACAACAACACCTAAAGCTTTGTGTCTTTCTAAATCTACATTTTCTTTTGTAGTAAAAAACTCCTCATAAGGTTTTTCTCCTGTTGTATTACTTCCAGAAAAATGTACTGGATATTTATCTTTAAAATCAATCGAAGCTTTTTTTACGGCCTCTTCATCAGAAGAACAAAAATCTAATTTATAACCTTTTTCCTTTAGAAGCTTAGTTGCCATATCAGAAAAAGTCATCATTTGTTCTTCCCTTAACTTAGGAAAATAAATTTCTCCAGAATTTCCTAAAACACATGCTAACAGGCATATTTGCCCACTTTCTTGCGGAGAGACAAAATAACGAGTAACATCATTTGGTGCAGAAATAGGTTGATTTTTTGATATTCTTTCTAAGAATCCTTGTGGTAAAGAGCCATTTGAAAATGCAACATTTGCAAAACGAGCGGTGGTAACAGGATATTTAGATGAATAGGTCATTATCATATCCTCCATTATCTTTTTACTTCCACCCATGATATTAACAGGGTTTGCTGCTTTATCTGTTGACACACAAAAAAAATGCTTTGGAGGGTAAGAAACTAAAACATCTAATAAATCTTTAGCATTCATTACATTGTTTTTAATTAGAGCCTCAACAGAAAATAAATCCTTTTCACTTCTAACATGCTTATGTGCTGAAAAATTAGCAACAATATCAAATCCATCTCTTTTCTTAAACATTTTATAAAAAACAGCATCTGAATAACTCATTGGATAAGTGACATAATCATCTGGTACAAACAAATTTTTAGTACTACGAATATCTCTTGTTAATTCTGTTAATCCGTTTTCATTAATATCTACAACCACCAAAGATTTTGGCCGGAAAGGTAATAAAGCTTTTATAAAAGAGCTTCCTATGGTACCTGCCCCACCTATTACTAAAACGGTTTTATCTTTAATTTCTTCAAACAAACGGTCTTTGTTTTCTTCAATATCATTTGAAAACATACTACTTGACCTTTTTGTTACATAATTTGATATAAATTCTTTTATGTTAGTCATAAACTCTATTTAATTACTCCACAAAAATCCAATATTTTTTTATCCTCAGATAAATTTAGACCTTTAAATTCGTCATGTGCTACTAAAAAAGCAATTATATCTGCATTAGCTATCGCTTCCTTATAGTCAGTTAACTTAAATACCTTATGCTCTTCTATATTAGGCTCCACTATAAAATATTCTCCATTGCTATCATTCTGCAATACTTTATTCACGATGTACTTTGCTGGAGACTCTCTTAAATCATCAATATTCGGTTTAAACGCCAACCCCATTAAAGCTACTTCAGGCTTTCTACCATGCTCTAATTCGAATTGCAATTTAGCTGTTTGAATTTTTTCAGCACACCAAAAAGACTTATAATTGTTCACTTCTCTTGCTGTACCTATAATTTTAGATTCCATAGGATATTCTGAAACAATAAAATAAGGATCTACAGCAATACAATGCCCTCCAACACCGCAACCTGGTTGTAAAATATTAACTCTTGGATGTTTGTTCGCTAAATTAATTAACTCCCATACATTGATATCGGCCTTATCGCAAATTAATGATAACTCATTAGCAAATGCTATTTGAACATCTCTTGAAGAGTTCTCTACTAACTTACACATTTCTGCAGTTCGTGCATTTGTTCTGTGTAATTCTCCTTTTACATACTTTCCGTAAAACTCTAATGCTTTTTGGGTAGAAGCTTCATCAATTCCTCCAATAACTCTATCATTATAAACCAACTCATACATAACATTACCTGGCAATACTCTTTCAGGACAATAAGCCATAAAAAGTTTCCCTTTTAATTCAGGACGCTCTTGATAAATTAAGTCACGCATTTTTTCAGTAGTTCCAATTGGAGAAGTTGATTCAATAATATACAAATCCCCTTCCTTTAATAATGGAATAATACCACGTGTAGCGGCTTCAACAAATGAAATATCTGGCTCGTTTTTACCTTTAAATGGAGTAGGTACTACAATCAAATAATTATTAGCCTCTACCGCTGAAGTAGACGCTTTTAAATAACCATTTTGAACTGCATTTTCTACTGCTTGATCTAGTTCTGGTTCAACAATATGAATTTTACCTTTATTAATAGTCTCAACAACATTAGGATTAATATCAACCCCATGTACATTAACTTTGTTTTGTGCTATTAAAGCAGCCGTAGGTAATCCAATATACCCAAGACCAATCATTACAACTTCTGGTTTATTCATTTTATAATTCTTTAATAAAATTCACAATTTGTCCACATGCCTTTCCATCTCCATAAGGATTATGAAGTTTACTCATTGAAATATAAGCATCATCTTCATTCAATAATTTTTGAGCTCCTTCTACTATTTTAATTTTATCTGTACCTACTAACAAAACTGTACCTGCATTTACCGCCTCAGGTCTCTCAGTGGTATCTCTCATTACTAATACAGGTTTTCCTAAACTAGGAGCTTCTTCTTGAACTCCACCACTATCAGTAATAATTAAATATGATTTATTCATTAACCAAACGAATGCAGGATAAGATAATGGAGCTATTAATTTCACATTATCAATATCGTTTAGCAATTCATAAACAGGTTTTTGGACATTTGGATTTAAGTGAACAGGATAAATAATTTGAATATCTTCATTTGAATTTGCCAATTCTTTTAAAGCTGTACAAATATTAATAAATCCTTGTCCATGATTTTCTCTTCTATGACCAGTAACTAAAACTAATCTTTTAGAAGAATCAACAACATCTTTAAGCATTGTAATTTCTTCATCAGAATAATTATCAGAAGTTACTTTTTCTGAACTAAAATGTAGCGCGTCTATTACTGTATTACCAGTAACTAGAATAGCATCTTCAGAAATATTCTCTTTCAATAAATTATCTTTAGAAGTTGTTGTTGGAGAAAAATGATAATCACAAATACTACCAGCTACACTTCTATTCACTTCTTCAGGGAAAGGGGATCTTTTATTGAAAGTTCTTAAACCAGCTTCAACATGACATACTTTAGCTCCTGAATAAAAAGCTGCAATACTAGACGCCATTGTAGTAGTTGTATCTCCATGAACATAAACAAAATCTGGTTTAAAATCTTCTAAAATCGGTTTTAAACCAGTAATAATATCTGCTGTTAACGAATATAAATTCTGATTTGGCTTCATTAAATCCATATCATAATCAGGAGTGATCTCAAAAAACTCTAATACCTGATCCAACATTTCTCTGTGTTGTGCAGTGATACAAACTTTTGTTTCAAAAGTATCATTATACTTTAAAAATTCTTTTACTAGTGGAGCCATTTTTATAGCTTCTGGTCTAGTGCCAAAAATGATTAAGTTCTTTTTCTTCATTTATTAATATCTTTAATCTAGTGGTAACAACTTGCATCTAATTATAAACTTTTATCTACTACTTTTTTTGACAAAACTCCTTTTACATCATACACCACTGAATTCTCCTTTTTTAAAGAAAAAACATCTAATTCTTTATATTCATTATGTGCTACTGTTAATACAATAGCATCAAACTCCTTTTTAGGTAATTCTCTCTCTAATTTCAGCCCATATTGCCTTTCTACTTCATTAATATTTGCCCAAGGGTCGTGTACTGTAACATCTGCGCCATATTCCTTCAGCGATTGAATGACATCTACCACTTTTGTATTCCGAACATCGGGGCAGTTTTCTTTAAAAGTGATTCCCAAAATCAAAATAGTTGCGTTTTTTATTTTGATGTCACGGTTTATCATCAACTTGATTACTTGAGAAGCCACATATTCTCCCATACCATCATTCATTCTTCTTCCTGCTAAAATAATACCTGGGTGATACCCCAATTCCTCTGCTCTTTGAACCAAATAATAAGGATCTACTCCTATACAATGACCGCCTACCAAGCCCGGTTTGAATGGTAAAAAATTCCATTTAGTACCCGCAGCTTCTAAAACTTCTTGGGTATTAATCTCCATAAATCCAAAAATCTTAGCTAACTCATTTACAAAAGCAATATTTATATCTCTTTGTGAATTTTCAATTACTTTTGATGCTTCAGCTACTTTTATGCTTGAAACCAAATGAGTCCCAGCTACTACAATCGAACCATATAATTTATCAACAAATTTTGCTGTTTCTATTGTTGACCCTGACGTAACCTTTACTATATTTTCAATGGTATTTTTTTTATCTCCTGGATTGATACGTTCTGGGGAATATCCAACAAAAAAATCCTTATTAAATATTAACCCAGATTTTTTTTCCAATACAGGAACACATACTTCTTCTGTTACTCCAGGATATACCGTTGACTCATAAACTACAATATCATTAGCTTTCAACACTTCGCCTACAGTTTCACTTGCCTTTAACAAAGGGTTAAATACTGCTCTATTATTTTTATCTACAGGAGTAGGTACCGTAATTATAAAAACAGTACAACTTTTAATCTTTTCTATATCCGAAGTACAAAACAACCCAGACCCTTCATCTCCTTCACTTCTTAAAACCGACACTAACTCTTCCTTCTCTATCTCTTTAGTTATGTCTAGCCCATTATTAAGCTGTTTTACTCTACTTTCGTTTATGTCAAATCCTACAACAGAATATTTAGTAGCAAACAACCTAGCAAGCGGCAACCCTACATAACCCAATCCTATTATTGCAATTTTCTTACTCACTAAGTAGATTTTTAACTTTTTTAAGTCAACAAAACTACAAAAAATAGCATTAACAAAATATTATATAACAAAAAAGTCTCATCATTAAATGATGAGACTTTTAGTGGGCGCGAAGGGATTCGAACCCCTGACCCCTTGGGTGTAAACCAAGTGCTCTGAACCAACTGAGCTACGCGCCCGTTTGCAATTATACTTTGTAAGAGTTGTGGGCGCGAAGGGATTCGAACCCCTGACCCCTTGGGTGTAAACCAAGTGCTCTGAACCAACTGAGCTACGCGCCCTTACTTGTTAATTGCGGGTGCAAATATATAACTCTTTTAGATATTTGCAATAACTTTTTTATATTTTTTTATAAAATTTCAGCCACTACAAACGTGCTACCTCCCACATAAATTACATCTTCTTTTGACGCATCTTTTTTTGCTTTTTCAAAAGCCTGATTTACAGAAGAAAAAACCTCTCCTTCAAAACCAAACTCCTCAGCTTGTTCTTTTAATTCATCTGCAGACAATCCGCGAGGAATATCTGGTTTGCAGAAATAGTACATGGCATTTTTTGGAAACATTGGTAAAATATCACCTAAATTCTTATCCAAAACAACTCCTAAAACAATATGTAAGCTATTATATTTTTCTTTTTTTAGTTGATTCAACGTATAAAACAAACCTTCTTTATTATGTGCTGTATCACAAATTACTTTTGGTTTTTCTTGTAGTATTTGCCAACGTCCTTTCAAATTGGTATTTCTCACTACATTCAACAATCCATTTTTGACATTCTCTTCTGTAACTTTATACTCTTTTAATTGTTGAATAACTATTACCGCTGTGCTCACATTATGTTTTTGGTAGTCTCCTAGTAAATCTGTAGTGTAATTTTGCATTGTATCCGAAGCAAAAATTATTGGAGCTTTATATTCTTCCGCTTTAGCGATAAAAACACTTTCTGTTTCATTTTGACGTTCACCAATAACCACCGGGGTATTCTTTTTTATAATTCCTGCTTTTTCAAAAGCTATTTCTGGTAAAGTTTCTCCTAAAAACTGCGTATGATCTAATCCGATATTCGTAATTACTGAAACCTCAGGCCTAATAATATTAGTTGAATCTAACCTTCCCCCTAAACCAACTTCAACAACAGCAATATCTACTTTTTGATTCAAAAATTCTTCAAATGCCATTCCTACTGTCATTTCAAAAAATGACAATCTTTGTTTTTCTAAAAAAGTTTTATTCCTTTCTATAAATTCAACTACCGCTTCTCTAGAAATTTCTTCTCCATTGATTCGGATTCGCTCTGTGAAGTTTTTAAGATGAGGAGAAGTATACAATCCTACCTTATAGCCTGCTTCTTGTAGTATTGAGGCTAACATATGACTGGTAGACCCTTTTCCATTTGTTCCTCCTACATGAATTGTTTTAATTTTTTTCTGTGGATCTTTCAGTTCTTTGCATAATGCAACGATGTTGGTCAAATCTTTTTTTAATGCTGTTTGTCCTTGACGTTGATACATAGGCAACTGAGCAAACATCCAATTTAATACTTCTTGATAAGTCATTTAAATCTTATATCTAGATTAAAAAGAAAAAATTAACTATAATATTCTTGATACCATCTTACAAAATGATGCACTCCTTCTTTAATTTTAATTTTTGGTTTATAATTGTAGTCTGTAATTAAACCCTCTACATTTGCCCATGTTTTTCTTACATCTCCCATCTGCATAGGCATCATGTTTTTTGTAGCTTTCTTTCCTAAGCTAGTTTCCATCTCTCTAATAAAATCTAATAGTTTCACAGAGTCATTATTTCCTATATTATAGATTTTATATAACGTTCTATTTTCAATAGGTTTTTCTATCACTCTTTTCACTCCTTCAACAATATCATCTATATACGTAAAGTCTCGCTCCATATCTCCATTATTAAATACTTTGATTGGACGATCGTTTGAAATGGCATCAGCGAATAATATGGGGGCCATATCGGGTCTACCCCAAGGTCCATATACCGTAAAAAATCGGAGCCCTGTTGTTGGTATATTATATAAATGGCTATAGGTATGTGCCATTAGTTCATTACTCTTCTTTGTAGCTGCATATAAACTTACTGGGGTATCTACACTGTCTTTTTCTGAAAATGGCACTTTTTTATTAGTTCCATAAACACTTGAACTACTTGCGTATACTAAATGCTTAATTTCATGATGCCTACAGCACTCTAGTATATTTAAAAAACCTACAATATTACTTTGAACGTATATATCGGGATTTTCAATACTATAGCGAACTCCTGCTTGAGCTGCTAAATTACAAACAACATCAAATTTTTCTGAAGTAAATAATTTAGTTAACTCTTCTTTATCTTCTAGATTGAGCCTAATAAACTTAAGTTTTTTATTGGCACTACTAGTTGTCTCTTGATAAAAATCCTTGGCAGTATCTTTATCAATTCCCAGCTTTTTTAACCGAGCATATTTAAGTTCTACATCATAGTAATCATTGATATTATCAACCCCAACTATCGTATACCCTTCCTCTAAAAGTTTCTTAGTTAAATGAAACCCAATAAAACCTGCTACACCAGTAACTAAAACTTTCATTAATTCTTCCCTATTTGATAATACTCAAATCCTTTCTCTTCTAAATTATAACTGTTATATTGATTTCTTCCGTCAAAAATAACAGGAGTATTTAATTGTTTTTTTATTTCAGAAAAATCTGGTGAACGAAATTCTTTCCACTCTGTTAGTAATATTAAAGCATCTGCATCTTCCAAAACCTCATACTTTGATTTTTTATAGTCAATATTTGCTATATCTTTTAAATAAAAATGCTGTGCTTCTTCCATTGCTTTGGGGTCATACACTTGTACTTTAGCGCCCCTTTTAGCTAACTCTTTTACTACATAAATAGCAGGAGCTTCACGCATATCATCAGTACCAGGTTTAAAAGCCAACCCCCAAAGTCCAAAAGTTTTTCCTGTTAAGTTTTCTCCAAACTTTTTAACAATCTTCTCTGCTATTACAAATTTTTGTCGATTATTAACTTCTTCTACTGATGTTATTAATTGTGCCTTGTATCCATTTTCTTCAGCTATTTTTTTTAATGCTTTTACATCCTTTGGAAAACAAGAACCTCCATACCCAACACCTGGATAAATAAAACTGTAACCTATTCTTGAATCTGAACCTATTCCTGCTCTTACATTATTTACGTCTGCTCCTACTCGTTCACAAATATTTGCCATTTCATTCATAAATGATATTTTCGTTGCTAACATGGCATTGGCTGCATATTTAGTCATTTCTGCTGAACGAATATCCATTGCTATAAATCGATCGTGCGACATTGTAAAAGGTGTATATAATTGTCGCATTTTTTCAAAAGCATAATCTGATTCTGCTCCAATTACCACCCTATCTGGCTTCATAAAATCATTAATAGCATCTCCTTCTTTTAAAAACTCAGGATTAGATACTACGTCAAAATCTATCTTCTCATTTCTTTTATCTAACTCTGCCTGAATTGTCGCTTTGACTTTATCTGCTGTACCTATTGGTACTGTAGATTTATCTACTACAATCAAACGGTTATTCATCTTCTGGCCAATCTCTTTTGCTACCGCTAACACATATTGTAAATCAGCAGAACCATCTTCTCCCATAGGAGTTCCGACCGCAATAAAAACAATTTCGACTTCGTTTATAGCTTCTTCTAACTTAGTAGTAAAGAACAAATTTTTCTTTTCTACATTTTTTAACACCATTTTTTCTAATCCCGGCTCGTATATTGGAATAATTCCTTGATGCAATTTATTTATTTTTTCTTGATCAATATCTACACAAGTTACTTTATTTCCCATTTCTGAAAAACAAGTTCCTGACACCAATCCTACATATCCTGTTCCTATAACAGCTAATTTCATGTATTTATGTTTAATAATTTTTAAATGATTGTATAGTATACCGATACATATCCAATTTTATTGAATAAATATACTTTTTAAATCTTTAGCAAAGATATACTATTTTGAAAGAGAAAACTTGTAGATAATGGTTCCTCTTTGCTTTAATGGCGCATTACCATCGGCATTCCATTTAGTTTTTAACGCCGCTTTTTTTGCTGCATCATATAAACAAAAAGCTGAATTTGTAGTTCCTTTAGCTCCTGGTGTTGCTTTGGTTACTCGTCCATTTTGATCTACCTGAATACTTACTACTACTGTTCCTTCTTCTTGACAGTCTGGTTTCTCAATAGGTTTTGATAACGCTTTTCTTCCCGCTAAATTATAGTTTCCTTCTGAACCACTTTCCGAATTTCCGTAGTATTTATCTGAATTCGGGTCTCCACTTTCATTTCCTTTTACACCTGTTTGTTCATCATCTCCTTCTCCAGAATTTGCTCCTTCTTTCGATGTTCCATTCAACAGACTATTTAATGCATCGGTTGTTTCTTTAGATGGTTTCGGCTTTGGTTTTTCTTTAGGCTTTACCTCTTTCGGAGTTTCTTTTATTTCTTCTTTTTTTTCAATTTTTTTTTCAACCACCGGGGCTTCTTCTGAAGTCTCATCTGTAATAATTTCTTCTTTTATTGTTTCCTCTAGAGTTTCTTCTAATTGCTCTTCAACTATCTCTTTCTGCTGTGGAGTAGCTTCCACTTTTGTTTTCTCAACAGGTTCTCCGCTTCCTACTTCTGAATTACCAAAATTAATTGCTAATCCATATTCAATAGGTGGATCGAGATACTTCATTCCGTAATTAAATATTCCAATTAATAATAAAATTAGAATAATAGCTGTGATTACAGCTGATTTTTTTTTATGCTGAGTATCTAAAACTATCATTTATTTGCCTTTTACAGCTAAAATCATTTTTAACTTATTTCTGTTAGCAATATCTATTACTTGCATTACATTTTTATAAGCTACATTTTGGTCGCCACGAATTACCACTGTCTTTTTTTTATCTGCTCCTACCTTCATCAATAATTTTTTTTCTAAGTTGGTGTTACTCACCTTAGTTTTATCTATATAAAATGAAGCATCATTAGTTATCGTAACTGCTACTGAAGTGTTATTTTCGGTTTTACCACCTGCTTTTGGTAATAATACATCAATTGCACTTACTGTTACCAATGTAGATGTTAGCATAAAAAATATCAATAACAAAAAAACAATATCGGTCATTGATGACATATTGAAATTTGGATTGACTTTATTTCTTCCTCGTAAATTCATTATACTGGTTCGTTTAATAAATCTAAAAACTCTACTGATTTTGCTTCCATTTGATATACTACTTTATCGGTACGAACTACTAAATGGTTATATGCTATGTAGGCTATAATTCCCACAATTAATCCTGCTACAGTAGTAGTCATTGCTGTATACAAACCATCTGATAACATTTTAATATCAATTTGTCCTCCAGAATTAGCTATTTCATGTATGGCAACAATCATTCCAATTACTGTTCCTAAAAAACCAATCATTGGAGCTGCTCCTGCTATGGTTGCTAACACTGAAACGTTTCTTTCTAGTTGATACACTTCTAGTTTACCTGCATTTTCTATCGCTGTATTAATATCTTCCAAAGGTTTACCTATTCTTGAAATCCCTTTTCCAATTAGTCTTGATGTAGGGCTTTTGGTTGTTTCACAAAGTGATTTAGCACTATCTATTCTTCCATTGGTTACATGATCTCTAATTTGATCCATAAAATTCACATCTACTTTAGAAGCTTCTTTGATGGCAAAAAATCGTTCGAAATAAATATATAGAGCTACAGCCAATAATACAAATAACAATGCTATTATAATTTGTCCTCCTACACCTCCATCCATAATTAAATTATAGATTGACAGAGTTTTCTCTTGTGAAACTTCTTCTAGCAATTCTGTTTGTTCTTGAAAATAAGCTAACATTAAAATAGTTTTTATGTGTTTTATTACTAACGAATGACTTCTCTTTTAATTGTTTAAAAAAATCCTGAACTTTTTAAAATTCAGGATTTTAAATATGCTTTTAAAAATTTATTTATCCTAATACAATTTTTACCATAATATATCCTAAGCCTCCTAAAACAATAGTATACGGTAATGCCATTTTAACCATTTTACCATATGATAAATTAATTAGAGGGGCTAATGATGATGTTAACAAAAATAAAAAGGCTGCTTGTCCATTTGGAGTAGCAACACTAGGTAAGTTAGTTCCTGTATTAATAGCTATTGCTAAATTTTCATAATGCTCTCTTGAAATTACTCCATTTTTAAATGCTTCTTGTACTTCTCCTATGTATACCGTGGCAACAAATACATTATCACTTATTGCAGATAATACTCCATTGGCAATATAGAAGAGTCCTGGTTGTAAAGCCGGATCTTGATCTAAGGCCCAAGTAATGATGGGACTAAATAAATGTTGATCGTGAATCATTGCTACAATAACAAAAAACACTACTAATAAGCCTGTAAATGGAAGTGCTTCTTCAAAAGCAGGTCCTAATTGATGCTCATCAGTAATTCCCATAAAGGCAGTTTGTACAATAATTAAAGCTAAACCTATAAAACCTACAGGGGCAATATGTGCTGCTAACCCTACTATAAGTAATATAGCTGCAATTCCTTGTACTATTAAACCATATTTTTCTTTATCTGAACGTCTTGCATCTTCTTCTTCTGTATATTTTTCTATAATTCTTGCAGCAACATCTGGTAACTTTGCTCCAAAACCAAACCAACATGTAGTTTCTAAAACTACTGTTGTTAACATTCCTGCGAATAAAACAGGAATGGTAATTGGTGCCATATGCTGAAAAAATTCAATAAAGTCCCAACCTAAACGTTCTCCAATTAACAAGTTTTGAGGCTCACCTACCAAAGTACATACTCCTCCTAAAGCTGTACCAACAACACCGTGCATTATTAAACTACGGAGAAAGCTACGAAATTGCTCTAAAGTTTTACCACTTAATTCTTTTCTATCTAAAACACCATCTTTATCATAATCAGATGTAGCTGTAGAATGTATTTTATGATATACTCCATAAAAACCTACTGTAACACTAATTAAAACTGCTGTTACAGTTAATGCATCTAAGAAAGCAGATAAAACTGCTGCTAAGAATACAAATAAAAGTGATAAGACAACTTTAGACTTTATTTTAGTAAACACCTTACTAAAAATATACATTAATAAAGGTTTCATAAAATAAATACCCGCTACCATGAATACTAAAAGTAAAATCACTTCTAAATTTTGATCTACTTCATGGTATGCTTTTTCTGGAGATGTCAGTCCTAATACTAATGCTTCAATTGCCAATAAACCTCCTGACTGTAAAGGATAGCATTTTAAAGCCATCGCTAATGTAAAAATGAACTCCCCTATAAAAAGCCATGCGGTTATCGTTTTTCCAAGGACAAAAAACGAAAACACATTAAATATTAAAAAACCTATCATAGTCATTTTAAACCACTTAGGACTATTCCCTAAAAAATATTTAAACATAATTTTATGTATTTACAAATTTATATTAGCTCTTTCAAAGCTATCTCAAAAGCTGTTTCACTTATTTTAGTTTTTGAAGCACTTCTAGTAAACGTTCTTTGTAAAGCTTTTTTAATAGTATTTGAAGTATCTTCAAAAATAGCTTGATCTGTCATTTCTACTCTACGCTCCATAAAGTATGCAAATACTCTTGCCATACCACAGTTTGAAATAAAGTCTGGAATCAAACTCACTTTTTTATCAGTATCTTCCATAATAGATCCAAAGAAGATTTCTTTATCTGCAAATGGAACATTTGCTCCACATGAGATAACTTCTAACCCTGAATTTATCATCTGGTTAATTTGCTCTTGAGTAACTAACCTTGAAGCTGCACATGGTGCAAAAACTTCACAAGGAAGATTCCAAACACGCTCATTCATCTCCTCAAATGAAATCATGTTTTCAGATACTAATGTATTACCATCTTTATTTAAGAACATTTCTTGAATTTCTTCAAAAGAGAATCCTTCTTCCTTAATAACTCCCCCGACACGATCAATAATTCCTACTACTCTAGCTCCCATTTGTGCTAAATAATAAGCTGCTGCAGAACCTACATTACCAAAACCTTGTACTACAGCACGCTTTCCTTCTACTGTTCCTCCATAAATATCGTAGTAATGACGAACTGCTTCAGCAACTCCGTATCCAGTAATCATATCAGCTACTGTATATTTTCTAAATACACTTGGTGATAAGCTTTCATCTTCTAAAACCTTAATAACTCCGTGACGTAACTGACCAATACGGTTAATTTTATCTGCTTCAGTAGGTTTGAAGTGTCCATTAAAAACTCCTTCTTGCGGATGCCAAACCCCACTATCTTCTGTAATCGGAATTACTTCATGGATTTCATCAACGTTTAAGTCTCCTCCTGTTCCATAATAGTTTTTTAATAATGGAGCAACAGCTTTATACCAACGCTCTAAAACTCCTTTTTTACGAGGGTCTTGTGGATCAAAATTAATTCCTGATTTTGCTCCTCCAATTGCAGGGCCCGATACAGTAAATTTCACTTCCATAGTTTTAGCAAGTGACATTACTTCGTATTTATCTAATCCTTTACGCATACGTGTACCACCACCAGCAGCACCTCCTCTTAATGAATTGATTACTGTCCAACCTTCTGCTTCTGTTTCAGGGTCTTTCCAGTTAAATACTATTTCTGGTTGCTTTTCTTCGTATTGCTTTAATAATTCTTTCATTGTTTAATGTTATAATAGATAATTTTCAACTTTACCTGTTTCTTTTTCATATTCAAAAAATTCGTTGTAGTTATTCCCCTGTGGGGAAGCTAAAGTTGATTCATTATAATAATAGGTTTTAATGTGTAGTTGTTACCGAACAAATTTATCATAAAAAACAACATTACTCAAATACTTTAAATTATTTCTGCGGATAAAAAATATTACCTGAAGAATGGTTTCTACTAGCTCCTGTTACTGATTGTAAACAATTAACTTTATTTTGTTTTTTTAATAATCCTAATAAAGCAAAAATTAATGCTTCTTTATAGTTTATAAGCATATTTGACGTAAGCACTACTCTATTTTTTGATAAAATTTCTAATCTTTCCATTAAAAAACAATTAAAAGCCCCACCTCCTGTAACCAAAATTTTAGAATTCTCAATTAAAACAGCACTAATTTGTATGGCTATATGCTCTATAAAAGTTCGTAAAATTGTGGGAATATCAACTTCTAATTTATCTACTAATGGAAAAATAGTTGATTGCACCCATTCTAATCCTAATGATTTTGGTGCTTCTTTTTTATAAAATTCTAAATTGTTTAAACAATCTAACAATTCATTATTTACATTTCCATTAGAAGCAATCTTTCCTTCATCATCATATTCTAAGCCTAATTTGTTACAATAATGGTTCAATACAATATTTACAGGGCAGATATCAAAAGCTATCCTTTTATTGTCATCTTCAAAAGAAATATTAGCAAAGCCACCTAAATTAATACAATAACTATAGTTTGAAAACAACAACTTGTCTCCAATAGGTACTAAAGGTGCTCCTTGTCCTCCTAATGCTACATCTTGAGTTCTAAAATCACAAACAACTTCTTTCTTGGTTATATTCGATATTTCTTGACCATTGCCTATTTGTAACGTTATTCCTACTTCTGGTTGATGTAAGATAGTGTGTCCATGAGAAGCTATGAAATCTAATTTAGAAATATGGTGTTCTCTTATAAAATCATTTAATGTCTTTCCTATAAATTTACCATAATCAACATCTAAAATTTGTAAATCTTTCTTATCATAATTTATAGCCTCTTGCAGTTTATTTTTCCATTCATTAGAATATAATACCGTGTCTGCTTGTATAATTTTAAAATCTACGTATAAATTTTCATGCATTTTTATATATGCCAAATCTATTCCATCTAAAGAAGTTCCAGACATTAATCCAATACAATAAATATAGTTGTCTTGCATAAAGTAAAAATAGTAAGTCTATTGAAAAATTGCTATTTAAAAAGTATCTTTGAACACATTTTTTACGAATTTAATAAAATATAAAATAGATAATGGATTTTAACCTTACAGAAGAGCATTTAATGATTCGTGATGCTGCACGTGATTTTGCTCAAACCGAATTACTACCGGGAGTTATAGAAAGAGATGAAAAACAAGAGTTTCCTAAAGAACTAGTTCGCAAAATGGGAGAATTAGGTTTTATGGGAATAATGGTAGACCCTAAATATGGAGGAAGTGGAATGGATTCTGTTTCTTATGTATTGATTATGGAAGAACTTTCAAAAATTGATGCATCTGCCTCTGTAATAGTTTCTGTAAATAATTCATTAGTGTGCTACGGATTAGAAGCCTATGGTACTGAAGAACAAAAACAAAAATATTTAACAAAATTAGCAACTGGTGAAGAAATCGGTGCTTTTTGCTTAAGTGAACCTGAAGCTGGTTCAGATGCTACTTCCCAAGCAACTACTGCAGAAGACAAAGGTGATTATTATTTATTGAACGGAACTAAAAACTGGATTACTAATGGTGGTCGTGCAGGGGTTTATTTAGTTATTGCTCAAACTGACAGAAGTAAAGGACATAAAGGAATTAATGCTTTTATAGTGGAAAAAGGCATGGAAGGCTTCCATATTGGCCCTAAAGAAGATAAATTAGGTATTCGTGGATCAGATACACACACATTACAATTTAATGATGTAAAAGTTCCTAAAGAAAATAGAATTGGTGAAGATGGTTTTGGATTTAAGTTTGCAATGAAAACGTTATCTGGCGGACGCATCGGTATTGCTTCTCAAGCATTAGGTATTGCATCTGGCGCCTATGAATTAGCCTTAAAATATTCTAAAGAACGTAAAGCTTTCGGAACTGAAATCTGTAATCATCAAGCAATTGCATTCAAATTGGCTGATATGTATACTGAAATTGCTGCTGCTCGTCATTTAGTAATGGCTTCTGCATGCAAGAAAGATGCAGGTGAAAACTACGATCGTGAAGGAGCCATGGCAAAATTATATGCCTCTAAAGTAGCTATGGAACAAACCGTTGAAGCTGTTCAAATTCATGGAGGTAATGGTTTTGTAAAAGAATACCATGTAGAACGTTTAATGCGTGATGCCAAAATAACTCAGATTTATGAAGGAACTTCTGAAATTCAAAAAATAGTAATCTCAAGAAGTATTTTAAGAGATTAATTTCTGTAAATATTAAAAACTAAAAAAAGCGTATCAAATGATACGTTTTTTTTAGTTTTTAAAATCAATTTTGTATAAGTGTAAACCTGAAGCGGGTGCTATATTTTTTATTAACTCTATGGATGAATTAAGAACTAAACTTTCTTTAATAAAATCTAAGCCAAATTCTCCTTTTCCTAAATCGTGTAAAGCTCCCATGATTAATCGTATTTGATTTCTTAAAAAACCTTCTCCTCTGACAATTAAAACATAGCTTTCTTTAGGGAAAAATGAAGCTGTTAACTCAGTATTCTCTTCAATTCTACAATACTTAATTTCTCTTTCTACTTTAGTTGTTTCCGAAGGCTTTGTACAAAAACGTTTAAAATTGTGAAAGCCTTCAAAAAGTCGTGCCCCCTCTTTCATCAAGTCTATATCTAGTTGTTCTCTAAAGCGTGTTAAAAAAGGTGCGGCATAAGGATGATTTTTTTCTCCATAAGAAAAATAATACCTATACTCTTTAATTTTTGGATGTTGAATAATATTAAAATCTCTAGGAATATCTTCGATCTTCAACGCTCTCATATCACTAGGTGCATTTGTATTAAACTCTATCATAAACTGATTAAAGTCTATGGCTTCATCTATAAACAATTGAAATGCAAAATGACTGGCTGATACACGAGCATCTGTTCTACCAACTCCCAAACTTTTAAATCTAATTCCTTTATAAATAAATTTTAAAGTTTTATCTAAAAACAAATGCCCTGTTTTTAAATTTGGCTGTTTTTGCCAACCATGAAATCTAAATCCAAGGTATTGAATTGTTATTAAATACGAATATTTATAGTTCATATTTGAAAGGTATATAATCTGTTAAAACAAGAACAAAAAAAACCTCAATCTAATTAGATTGAGGTTTAAAAGAAAGGCAACGACCTACTCTCCCACCAGTGGCAGTACCATCGGCGCAAATGGGCTTAACTTCTCTGTTCGGAAT
>NZ_CAZEQR010000034.1:0-5662 GCF_964513795.1 Tenacibaculum sediminilitoris
ACAGTACTCCTACCTTGAATATCATAGACTTTTTGTACCTGCTTATAGGTGTAGTTGCCTTTTTCTACCTCGGCTACTAAGGCTAATTTAAAGCCTAAATTGTAATCGCGTTGGGTGCGCTTAACCCGCTTGTTTACTCCTTTACTCATAATAAGTCGATTTTGTGTCAACTTATTTCAGGACGGGACATTATAATAACATAAAAAAGCCTCCATGTGGAGGCTTTTTTTAATATTACTTACTAATTAGTTTAACTTAACATCATCTGTGCTTTCTTAACTGCGTTTACCAGTATATCAACTTCTTCTTTGGTATTATAAAAAGTAAACGAAGCTCTCACTGTTCCTGGAATACAATAAAAATCCATAATAGGTTGCGCACAATGGTGACCTGTACGAACCGCTACTCCAAGTTTATCTAAAATAGCTCCAACATCATACGGGTGAATTCCTTCGAGATTAAAGGATATAACTGATGTTTTATTTGATGTTCCATAGATTTTTAATCCATCTATTTTCTCTAATTCTTGGGTTGCATACAATAACAATTTGTTTTCTTGCTTTTCTATGTTATCAAAACCAACTGAATTCATATAATCAATAGCAACTCCGAAGGCTATTCCTCCACAGATATTTGGTGTTCCTGCTTCAAATTTATGAGGTAACCCTGCATAGGTTGTTTTTTCAAAAGTTACTGTTTCAATCATCTCTCCTCCTCCTTGATATGGTGGCAACAATTTCAGTAATTCTTCTTTACCATATAGCATTCCAACACCTGTTGGTCCGCACATTTTATGAGCTGATGCAACATAAAAATCAGCGTCTAACGCTTGTACATCTGGTTTTATATGTGGTACTGCTTGTGCTCCATCAATCAATACATAAGCTCCAAACTTATGCGCAGCATGAATAATTTCTTTTATAGAATTAATTGTTCCCAATGCATTAGACACATGGTTACAAAAAACTAACTTAGTTTTTGGGTTTAGTAATTCATGGTAAATATCCATTCGTAAAGAACCATCTTCATCCATTGGGATTACCTTTAAAATAGCCCCTGTTTTTTCGCATAACATTTGCCAAGGCACAATGTTAGAGTGATGCTCTAAAGCAGAAACAATTATTTCGTCTCCTTCTTGTAAAATTGATGCAAAACCAGATGCCACAATATTAATTCCATGTGTTGTGCCTGAGGTTAAAATAATTTCATAAGAATGTTTTGCATTAAAATGTTGCTGAATCTTAATTCGTGCCTCTTCGTATTTATCTGTAGCCTCCTGACTCAGGGTATGTACTCCTCTGTGAATATTAGCATTGTAATTAGTATAATAATCAACAATAGCATCTATAACTACTTGCGGTGTTTGCGAAGTTGCTCCGTTATCTAAATACACTAATTTTTTTCCGTGTATTTCTCTATTTAAAATAGGAAAATCAGCTCGAATTTTATCTACAGTAAACATATGAAAGTCAAATTTACCGCAAAGGTAGGGCTTGCATTTCAAATACAAACATCAAATAATTAAATTCTTACATTTGTTAAAAACAGGGTTAAATGAAAAAATTCAAAAGAGTACTTTTACTATTTTTAATCATCTTAGGTATTACTGTTTTCTATAATTATCCAAAGCTAAATATTCTTGCTGGGTATTCTGCAAAAAACACCGCTTCTTCAGTATTTCTTGCAGGAAGAAGTTTAGAGTTTACTGACGCAAATGATAATAATTTTTCTCCTATTAGTATCACCTCTAATAAAATAGATATTAAAGAAAAATCTGCTACGGGTTCAGTTTATGGATTACTAAAAAGGAAAGCCGTGTATAGAGAAGGGCTTGGAGCTGTTTTGGTTACAAATGATTTTGATATCACCAAACCTCAACCCGCCCCAAAAAGATCAAAACCAAACCATACAGTACCTTTTCCTTATGGAAACGCAAATCATAAAGACACAATTTTTCCGAATATAGCTTATAAAAAATTAAATGAAACCATTGATACTATTTTCAACGATAGAAATCAAACACGTTCGATAGTAGTCGTATATAAGGACAAAATTATTGCTGAAAAATATGATACTGGTTTTACTAAAGAATCAAAACAGTTAGGTTGGTCAATGACCAAAAGTATTACAGGTACTTTATTTGGTATTTTAAATTGCAAAGGAGAAATAAACCTTGAAGAAAACAATTTATTTCCTGAGTGGGAAAACGACGATCGTAAAAACATTACCATTCATAATTTATTACAAATGAATTCTGGCTTAGAATGGGAAGAAGATTACAATACTATTTCTGATGTTACTAAAATGTTGTTCCTAGAGAAAAACATGACGAAAACTCAAGTAAACAAATCTTTGATAGGGAAACCTGATGAGAGCTGGAATTATTCTTCTGGAACTTCTAATTTATTATCTGGTATTTTACGAACAAAATTCGATACACATCAAGAGTATCTTGATTTTTGGTACAGTGCTTTGATTGATAAAATTGGCATGAACTCTATGGTTATTGAAACCGATATGAGCAATCACTTTGTAGGCTCTTCATACGCTTGGGCAACAGCAAGAGATTGGGCTAAACTCGGATTACTATACCTACATAATGGTGAATGGAACGGAGAGCATTTGTTTGATAAGGATTGGGTAAGCTATGCTACAACCCCTACTCCAACTTCAAATGGCAGGTACGGTGCCCAAATTTGGTTAAACAAAGGTGGTAAACACCCTGATGTACCTAAAAATATGTTTTCTTTTAATGGATATAAAGGTCAAAATGTGTTTATTTTGCCTAGTCAAGATTTGGTAGTGGTTCGTACAGGGCTTACCAAAAATGCAGATGTAAATACCTTGTTAAAAGGAATTGTAAATTCTATTAAACACTAAACCATGAATCCATTTTATTATGTGCTTTCTATAAACGGATTGCTTTTCTTATTCAGTATTGTTTTTTACTTCTTTCCACCTAAAGAAATTAATGCTATTTACGGATACCGAACTAATAAGACCATGAAAAATGATGTTATTTGGCAATTTGCCAATGCTTTTTTTACCAAAGAGTTTATGAAGTATTCAGCAATTTCATTAGTTGCAGCTTTGGTATTGGCTTATATCTCAAAAGAATTAACATGGCAACCTATGGCTATTATGTTATTATCACTAGCGGTATCGGTTGTTAAAACCGAACAAGAAATTAATAAGAATTTTGATGAGGAGGGAGAAAAGAAGAAATAAATCACTTTGTATACTCTTCTTTTAACAACGTAATGTCATCAATAATTTTTTGCATATTTTCTTTTTTGGTTCCATCATAAGAACCTCTGATACGACCTTGTTTATCAATTAACACAAAATTTTCGGTATGCACCCAATCATTTTCACTACCATCTCCTTCATCTAGAACAGCAAAATAATGTTTACGGGCTAAATTGTAAATGTGTTTTTTATCACCCGTAGTTACATTCCATTTTCCATCAATCACTCCTTTTTCATCAGCATACTTTCGCAATTGTGGTACACTATCCATCACTGGAGTTACAGAGTGCGATAAAAACATAATATCATCATCATTTTTATAATGCTCTTGCAACTCACTCATATTATACGCCATCGCAATACAAATAGTTTGACAACGCGTAAAGAAAAAATCCGCTATATAAATTTTTCCTTTATAATTAGCATTCGTAATCGTATCTCCATTCTGATTAATCAATTTAAACTCACCTACCCTATGATTTTTTGTTTTATTTCTTACAGAAGCATCTACTAGTTTCGGGTTAATATCAGCAGGATTATAAATAGGTAACTTTTTGTCAACCTTTACTAGGTGATAAAAAACAGGCACACCAATAGCACAAAAAACTAAAATAAAAATGAAGGTGCTTTTTGATTTTTTAAAGAATTTAAAATCCACTATACTAAAATTTTCCACAAAAATACGACTAAAAACAGCGTTTAGAAACCACTATACTAAAAACTTTGTTAAAACAAATGCGCAACTGTTATACAAACTTTTAGAACTGTACTGAAAAACGTACATTTGTCAGATTTTAAATTTAGACCAACACCTTTTATGGAAATTTTAATAAAAGCATCACAATTTATTTTAAGCTTATCACTCTTAATCGTTTTACACGAATTAGGACACTTTATTCCTGCAAAATTATTTAAAACTCGAGTAGAAAAATTCTACCTTTTTTTCGACTATAAATTCTCATTATTTAAAAAGAAAATAGGAGAAACCGTTTACGGTATTGGTTGGATTCCGTTAGGTGGTTATGTTAAAATTGCAGGAATGATTGATGAAAGCATGGATACTGAACAAATGCAACAACCTGCTCAACCATGGGAGTTTCGTTCTAAACCAGCATGGCAACGTTTAATTATTATGCTAGGTGGGGTTATCGTAAACTTTGTGTTAGGTATTTTAATTTACATCTGTTTAATGTGGGCTTATGGTGAGAAATACTTACCAAACGAAAGTTTAAAAGATGGTGTTTGGGTTCAAGATCAATTAGGAAAGGATTTAGGTTTAGAAACTGGAGATAAAATTTTAACGATTGACGGACAAAAAATAGAAAAATTTAGAGAACTTCCTTTAGAGTTCATCAACGGTAACAATTACACAGTAGAAAGAAATGGAACTGTTGTTGAAAAAGAGATTCCAACAGATTTTATCTCAAAATTAGTTGATAGAGGTAAAGATGCAGGAGCTTTTATAACCCCTAGGTATCCATTTATAATTGCTGGTGTTCAAAAAGACTCATTAAACGCTAATAGCAATATCTTACCAAAAGATATTATAACTGCTATAAACGGGCAAAAAATCTCTTATTTCGATCAAGCAAAACCTATTTTACAAAACTTAAGAGGGCAAGAAATAAGCTTATCTATAAAAAGAGGAAATAATAACTTGAATGTTCCTGCTAAGGTTTCAAACTACGGGAACTTAGGAGTTGCTTTAGGTGCTGTTTCTTTACTTGACTTAGAAAAGCTAGGATATTACAACTTAGCCGAGAAAACATATTCTTTTGGAGAAGCTATTCCTGCTGGAACCAATAAAGCTTGGACAACCTTAACCAACTATATTAAGCAAATGAAAAAGATTTTAAATCCAAGTACAGGTGCTTACAAAGGTTTAGGTGGATTTATTTCTATAGGAAGTATTTTCCCTTCAGAATTTAGCTGGGAAACATTCTGGAACATTACAGCATTCTTATCTATTATGTTAGGTTTTATGAATTTATTACCAATTCCTGCCTTAGACGGTGGCCACGTTGTATTTACCCTATGGGAAATGATTACTGGTAAAAAACCTGGTGATAAGTTCTTAGAGTATGCTCAAATTACAGGGTTTATCTTATTAATAGCATTATTACTATTTGCAAATGGAAATGATATATTTAGGTTATTTAAATAACTTAATAGTGATACATAATAAAAAAGCATCGTACTGAGTACGATGCTTTTTTATTATAATTGTCCCGTCCTGAAATAAGTTGACACAAAATCGACTTATTATGAGTAAAGGAGTAAACAAGCGGGTTAAGCGCACCCAACGCGATTACAATTTAGGCTTTAAATTAGCCTTAGTAGCCGAGGTAGAAAAAGGCAACTACACCTATAAGCAGGTACAAAAAGTCTATGGTATTCAAGGTAGGAGTACTGT
>NZ_CAZEQR010000035.1:0-5495 GCF_964513795.1 Tenacibaculum sediminilitoris
ATTTATAAATGTAATAATGGAAAGGAACTTAAACAATTAATTAAAGAGTCTATAAATACATATAATAACAAAAGACCACATTTAAGTCTTAACATGAAAACACCTAACTTTGTACATAACAAAAAAACCAGAGAAGTTAACTTCTCTGGTTCAATATAATTTTTTAAATAACTGTCAACCTATTTTAGGACGACTCACTAAAAGAAACTATACAGTCATAATTTCTTTTTCTTTTACTACATACTTTTCGTCAATTATTTTTACGTAATCGTCAGTCAATTTTTGAATTTCAGCTTCAGTATTTTTCTTCATATCGTCAGAAACATCAACTTTTTTAATTTCATTATTAGCATCTTTACGCGCATTACGAACACCTACTTTAGCGTGTTCAGCTTCTGACTTTGCTTGTTTAGCTAACCCTTTACGACGTTCTTCTGTTAATGGTGGAACGTTAATTATAATGTTATCTCCATTATTCATTGGGTTAAAACCGATGTTTGCAAGCATAATGGCTTTTTCGATTTCTTGTAACATGTTTTTCTCCCAAGGCTGAATTGATATGGTTCTAGCATCAGGAGTATTTACGTTAGCTACTTGTGATAATGGTGTTTGAGAACCATAGTAATCTACCATAATTGTGCTTAACATAGCAGGAGTTGCTCTACCAGCTCTAATTCCTGCTAATTCTTTTTCTAAGTGGCTAACAGCTTTATCCATAGCCTCTTTTGTCGAATCTAAAATAAAATCAATCTCTTCGTTCATTTTGTTCGTATTTAAAAGCCTCAAATAATAAGAGGGTAATTTTCGATTTATTAGTTATCAACTATTGTTCCAATGTTTTCTCCAGAAATTAACCTTAATAAGTTTCCCTGTTTGTTCATATCAAAAACAATAATTGGTAATTTGTTTTCTTCACTTAAAGTAAAAGCTGTCATGTCCATTACTTTTAAGCCTTTTTCAATGACATCTTTAAAGGTAATATTTTCATATTTAACAGCGTCTTTATTTTTTTCAGGGTCTGCTGTGTAAATACCATCAACACGTGTACCTTTTAAAATAGCATCTGCATTAATTTCAATAGCTCTTAATACTGCTGCTGTGTCGGTTGTAAAATAAGGATTTCCAGTTCCTCCACCAAATATTACTACACGCCCTTTTTCTAAATGACGGTTGGCACGACGTTTTATGTAAGGTTCTGCAATTTCTTTAATTTCAATAGCTGTTTGTAAACGTGTATGTATTCCTTCGTCTTCTAAGGCGCTTTGCAAAGCTAGTCCGTTAATACAGGTAGCTAACATTCCCATGTGGTCACCCTGCACACGATCCATACCTTGACTGGCACCTGCAACCCCTCTGAAAATATTTCCACCACCAATTACAATGGCGACTTCTACTCCTTTACCTATTACTTGTTTAATTTCTTGGGCATATTCTTTAAGTCTTTTAGGGTCAATTCCATATTGACGTTCTCCCATAAGAGCTTCACCGCTTAATTTTAAAAGAATTCTTTTGTATTGCATCTGTTCTGTTGAAAGTTGTGCAAAGCTACATATTTTTTTTGAGAGTTTTATGCTGAAAATGTAGGAGGGGTAAGTACAGTGTTACTATTTATTACTTAATTTTAATGACACGAGTTTTTGAAAAAGAATCATGCCAACCAACAGCATCAGATCCTAAAAAAGAGAAAGCATTAAAAGGGATATATCTACATAATGATCTTAATAGTATTGCGTCAAATGTAGGTTTGTTACCATTTTCATCAACAACTTTTGTTCCTGTTATAAACTTAGCAATCGATCTACCAGTTAAAGCTTCAAAAAAAGAGTAGTAGAACATTCCTATGATAAATCCCCATACAAATTCTTCCAGTTTTCCCATTTGCTCAAAATATCCAGCAGAGTTAGGAGAAATAATAGTAAGGAGAAGAGTAATTATAAAGCCTAAGAAAAAGCTGATTATTAATATAAATATTCTGTCAAGAAGATAATTGGCAAAACGCGTACCTTGACTAGCAGTTTGATTGATTAATTCGTTTTCACTATTTTTTGCTAAAAGTTTTTCTTTTAGCTGTGTGTTTTCGTCGAATGATTCACAAGTATCTTCAAAATCTGCAATAGAGTTTCTTAGTCCACAAATAATTCCTTTTTGACTATCGAATTTTTGATTATTACAAATTTTACAAAATTTTAAATGTTCTTCCCTTGTCATAGCTGTTTTTTTGATGAAGTGCTAATGTATTTAAAATTGAGTTGAAAATGAATCTAAATTAGTTGTATAAAAAAACCATCCAAAAATGGATGGTTTTTATAATATGATTGTTGAGAATTATCCTAAAGTAACTCTTACGAAGTTTTTAACTTCAACATCACCGTAAGAAGAAACATATTCTGCAACAGTTTTCTTTTCGTCTTTAATAAACTTTTGATCTAATAAACATTGTTCTTGATCTAAAGTTGTATTATCAGAGATAAATCTTTCCATTTTACCTGGTAAGATTTTGTCCCAGATTTGTTCTGGTTTCCCCTCAGCTTTTAATTGCTCTTTTGCTTCATCTTCAGCTTTAGCAATAGCTTCATCTGTTAACTGTAATCTAGACACGAATTCAGGTACGTTCTTTAAGGTTTTACCTAAACGTGCTAACTCTTCGTTGTCTTTAATAATTGCAGCAATTCTAGCTTCAGTTTCAGAAGCTACATAGGCAGAGTCAAAATCTTTATAAGATAAAGTAGTAGCTCCCATTGATGCAGCTTGCATAGCTAAGTCTTTGGTTAACTCAGCAGCATTATCTACAACAGCAGTTAAACCTACCATTGCAGCAATTTTACCAACATGAGTATAAGCTCCTACGTATGGTGCTTCAATTCTTTCGAAAGCAGTGATATCGATTTTTTCACCGATAACTCCTGTTTGCTCTATTAATTTTTCAGCAACAGTTACACCGCCAAAATCAGCAGCTAAGAATTCTTCTTTTGTTTTGTGATTAAAAGCGATGTCAACAAACTCTTGCGCTAAAGCTTTGAATGAATCGTTTTTAGCTACGAAATCTGTTTCACATGCTAATACGATAGCAACACCATATGTGTTGTCATCGCTAATTTTAGTGATTGCCACACCTTCAGTAGACTCACGATCTGCTCTCTTGGCAGCAATTTTTTGTCCTTTTTTACGTAAAATTTCAATAGCTTTATCAAAATCACCTTCAGCTTCTACTAATGCTTTTTTACAATCCATCATACCAGCTCCGGTAGTTTCTCTTAATTTTTTTACGTCTGCAGCGCTAATTTTTACTGACATTTCTATCGTTATTTTTTAGTTGTAAATATATTGTTGTACAAAGTTGTAAAAATTTAAAGGTTTCATGTAATGAAACCTTTAAATTAAAAATTATTTTGCTTCTTCTTTTGCTGGAGCCTCAGTTGTCTTTTCTTTGTCAGCTTTAGCTTTTTCTTTGTCAGCTTTTCTTTCAGTTAAGCCTTCAGCAATAGAATCTGTTACATACGATAATACTTTATCGATAGATTTTGAAGCATCATCATTTGCAGGAATTACAAAATCAATTGGTCTAGGATCAGAGTTTGTATCAACCATTGCAAAGATTGGAATGTTTAATTTTTGTGCTTCAGCAACAGCAATGTGTTCTTTCTTTACGTCAATTACAAATAAAGCCCCTGGTAAACGAGTCATATCAGAAATCGAACCTAAGTTCTTTTCTAATTTTTCACGTTGACGAGTAATTTGTAATTTTTCTCTTTTAGATAATGCATCAAAAGAACCATCGGTCTTCATTCTATCAATAGAAGTCATTTTCTTAACGGCTTTACGAATAGTAACGAAGTTTGTTAACATACCACCTGGCCAACGCTCAGTAATGTAAGGCATGTTTACAGCTTTAGCCTTTTCAGCAACGATATCTTTAGCTTGCTTTTTAGTTGCAACGAATAAGATTTTACGTCCTGAGTTAGCTATTTTTTGTAACGCAGCAGAAGCTTCGTCAATTTTAGCTGAGGTTTTGTACAAATCGATGATGTGAACACCATTACGTTCTGTATAAATGTATGGAGCCATGTTAGGGTTCCATTTTCTTGTTAAGTGACCAAAGTGTACGCCACTTTCTAATAATTCTTGAATGTTTGCCATTTTAATAAATGTGTTTACGTTCTGTTTTCGCAATATTTCAGTAGTTATTAAGTCTGAAATATTTAGATACTAAACTGTTAAAAATTAATTTATAAATAACAGTCTCAAAACATTTAAATACTGAAACAAGTCCAGTAATATATTAACGTTTAGAGAACTGGAATTTCTTACGTGCTTTCTTCTGACCGAATTTCTTACGTTCAACCATTCTTGGATCACGAGTTAATAATCCTTCTGGTTTTAATACAGCTTTATATTCTTCGTTAATTGATACTAATACTCTAGTAATCGCTAAACGAATAGCTTCAGCTTGACCAGTAACACCTCCACCATAAACGTTTACTTTAATGTCATAAGCCTCTAAGTTTTCAGTTAACATTAAAGGTTGTTGAACTTTATATTGTAAAGTTGGTGTTGTGAAATAGCTTTTAAACTCTCTCTTGTTGATAGTGATGTTTCCACTTCCTTGAGAAACATAAACACGAGCAACAGCTGTTTTTCTTCTACCTATTTTGTGTATAGTTTCCATAATTATTTAAGATCGTTAAGGTTAATAGTTTGAGGTTTTTGAGCTTCTTGATCATGCTCTGTACCTGCGTAAACATATAAATTTCTGAATAACGCACTACCTAATTTGTTTTTAGGTAACATTCCTTTTACTGCTTTTTCGATTAATCTTGTAGGATCTTTTTCAAACATTTCTGTAGCAGTTAATGATCTTTGCCCTCCTGGGTAACCTGTATGGCGGATATAAGATTTATCTGCCCACTTATTACCAGTTAGGTTAATTTTTTCAGCGTTGATAATAACAACGTTGTCTCCACAGTCTACGTGAGGAGTATAATTTGGCTTGTACTTACCTCTAATAAGTTTTGCAACTTTAGAAGCTAGACGACCCAATGTTTGCCCGTCCGCATCAACTAAAACCCACTCTTTGTTTACGGTAGCCTTATTAGCTGATACTGTTTTGTAACTTAATGTGTTCATAATTACACGATTAGTTTTTGTTTATTAATAATTAATTTTAATCCTTTAAAAAGGTTTGCAAATGTACGTTTAATTATTTAATTGACAAATAGCCTGTTAGTTTAATTTTAAGCTATTAGATTTTACTAAGTAGTACCTACAAAAAAAGCGTGCTTTAAGCACGCTTTTTTGAAATCGTATATTGTCCCGTCCTGAAATAAGTTGACACAAAATCGACTTATTATGAGTAAAGGAGTAAACAAGCGGGTTAAGCGCACCCAACGCGATTACAATTTAGGCTTTAAATTAGCCTTAGTAGCCGAGGTAGAAAAAGGCAACTACACCTATAAGCAGGTACAAAAAGTCTATGGTATTCAAGGTAGGAGTACTGT
>NZ_CAZEQR010000036.1:0-5223 GCF_964513795.1 Tenacibaculum sediminilitoris
CTAATTTTTTTACATTTACCAGACGATGTAATGCAGGCAGGACGTTCTTTTTACAAATTTTCTGGAGATATATGCGGTAAAAAAGGGTATGCGGAGAAAAAAAACGCAGTGATTTATTTAACTTTAGCATCAACTACAACAAGCCTCAAAATGGTGCTACTCCCCTGTTTAATGGGAATATAGCAGAGACTTCTTGGAGTACCTTAAGTGTAAATAATACGTCGAATCCTGTGAGTACTAATTATCGATACCAATATGATGCGCTGAACAGAATCACAGCAGCCACCAGTGATGCAGGCGGAAATTATAATCTTTCAGGGATTACCTATGACAAAAATGGAAATATCCTAAGTTTGAATAGAAACGGATATCAAGGAGGTACATCTTTTGCGAATATGGATAACTTAGTGTATACGTATGATGGTGGAAATAAATTATTAAAAGTTACCGATACAGGAAATAAAACCTATGGTTTTAAAGACGGTGCGAATATCACTACGGAATATACTTACGATGCGAATGGTAATTTGTTTACAGATGCTAATAAAAAAATAAATAGAGTTGAGTATAACTACTTAAATTTACCTACCTTAATTGATATATCCACTAGTGAAACTAGTGCAGAATATATAAGGTATGTTTATGATGCTACGGGTGTAAGGCTTAAGAGGAAGGCAAATACAAGAAGTGAAGGCGATACAGATTATGCAGGGAATTACATTTATAAAAAAGAAGAGCTGCAATTTATCAACCACCCAGAAGGCTATGTAACTCCAATAGATGTTAACGATTTAACAAAAGGGTTTAAGTATGTGTATCAATACAAAGATCATTTAGGAAGTGTACGATTAACGTACGCCGATAATAATAATGATGGTGTGATTACAGCAAGTTCTGACCCAAATACCAATGAGATTATAGAAGAAAGTAATTACTATCCTTTTGGCTTAAAACAAAAAGGGTATAATGGTACATATAATCCAATAGGAAACTCGGTAGCTCAAAAATGGGGATATAATGGAAAAGAGTTATACGATGATGTTTTAGATGTTTATGGTTCAGCGAATGTTCGCTTAGAATGGCATGACTTTGGTGCTAGAAATTATGATGCTGCTCTGGGTAGATGGATGAACCTTGACCCACTTGCAGAGCAAATGCGTAGGTTCTCACCGTATAATTATGCATTTAATAATCCTATCTTCTTTATTGACCCGGATGGGATGGCGCCTTGCCCTAATGGGGATTGTACTAAAAAAGAAACGGTAAGTAACCAGATTACGCATAGATTTAAATATGATGATGAAGGAAAAACAACAGGTACTGATATTATTGTACATACTAAGAACACTATAACTACAACTACTGATACAGATGGTAATGTAATTCAAACCATAGACAAAACAACAATGTCTACGACAAAAGTTGATGCAGATGGTAATATCGGAGAGGTAAACACAAATAGTTGGAGTACAGTAAAAACAAAAGAATCCGATGGTAGTTGGTCAACAATTAAACCCAGTAAAACAGTAGAATCTTCTTCAGGAGGCGATATAAGTAAAGCTGATGTTGCTCTTCAAGAAAAAGCTACTGAAGTTTCAAATTATAAAAAAGAAAATAACAGTGTAAGTCCTATTCAACAAGAGGCTAGAGATAATGTAAAATTTAATAATACTTCTTCTGCAATTGGGGGAGGATTAGGCACTTTAGGTAGGGCTGTAGCAAAATATGTACCACATCCAGCAGGAAAAACTGTAGGAGGTATTATTACTGGTACTGGTGGAGCAATTGCGACTGTTCCTAAATTACTGAAGCCTACCGATCCTGAAAAAATTACCAAAAGAACTCAATACAAATAATTCAAGATGAAAAAAAGTAAATATTTTTATTTTAGCATACTATTTATTCTAATGTATATATCCTATTTTTTTGTAACAAAAGAGATGTTTCAATATGTTTTTTTATTATTGTCGATTACTTATTCTTTAGTTGTTTTGTATGATATGATTTTAGGAAAGCTCACTTATAGAAAGCCAAATTTTTCAGAATTAATTATTGAATCAGTAATGTTGATTATATTCTTTTTATCATTACCTAATATGTTAATTAGAAAATATCTTATTGTATTTATTGTATTTATTGTTTTTTATGTGTTGAAAATATTTTTTGTTGAAAATTTAGATGGCAATGGGTCAGATTAGCCGCGATACCCCGCTCCCGCTAGAATCCTTTCTAGTGGCGGTTAAGAGTAATCAATTAGAACTTAATTTTTAAAATAGAGATAAAAGCCACAGCAGCGATGTTGTGGTTTTGTTGTTTTTAAGAGTAGGCTTTTTTAGTTTTGGTATCTCTAATAAAGGCATCAATAATTTTAACTATGGTACTTTTATCATCGTCGCTTAGTCGCTGTATTTCTTTCATACGATTAATCATGGTAATATCTACTACCTCTAAAGTATCATCTTCTGATACTAAATAATCTAAAGAGACATTTAACACTTTTGCTATTTTTTTAGCATTTTCAACGGACGGCACAATATCATCACGTTCGTACTTGGAAATGGCATCACGAGATACCCCGACAAAGTTGGCAACATCAATTTGAGATAATTTTTTCTCTTTTCTAATCTTGGTAATTTTTTGTCCTAAAGTCATAGAATAATCTACTTATACACTATAAATCGTACAAAACTATACGTTTTGGGCAAATATAGTCAAATTAAAATAGTATTATCTTGTTTTTATCGATAGTAATATCTAATATTGCAGATAAAACAATACAAATAATAGAATTATCGTCATTTTAGGTAAAAATATTTTTTATGAACAATTTAGATACCACCAACCCAAACAACTACGAATACCTCACAAAACACTTGGCAATCCACATTTTGGGAGGGTTAAAGGTTACTAAACTAGAAAGCTTACGAGTTACGGTGTCGGTTCAAAAGGTTAAATCAAACAATATTGTACGCCACTCAATAGACCTGTACAACGATACGCAAGTCGAAAAGTTTGTACGAAGATTGGCAGAACGCTTAGAAATCGGTACGAGTGTGGTACGAAAAACCTTACAGGAATTAACACACGAGTTAGAGAACTACAGATTTTTACTCCTTAGCAAGGAGGAGCAAGAAAACAAACCATTTTATAAAGAATTAAATGCCAGTGAAGAAAAAGAAGCTATCGACTTTTTAAAAAAGGGGAAATTGCTAACCTTGACCAATGAGTACATCGGCAAGAGCGGAGTAATCGGAGAAGAAACCAACCGCCTGCTGATGTATCTCATTTTTACCAGTCGTAAAACAAACAACCCATTACACTGTATTAGTTTAGGAAGTTCAGGAGCAGGAAAAACACACCTACAATCAAAAGTAGCAGAACTCATACCAGAAGAAGACAAAGTAGAAATTACCGTACTCTCTGCAAACGCCTTTTATTACTTCAATAGAACAGAATTACAACACAAACTTATTTTAATAGAGGATCTAGACGGAGCAGAAAGTGTACTCTACCCTCTTAGAGAATTACAGTCTAAAAAGAGAATTACCAAAACGGTAGTACATAAAGATAGCAAAGGAACAACGAAGACAATACACCTTACAGTGGAAGGTCCTGTAAGTGTAGCAGGTTGTACCACTCAGGAAAGCATATACGAAGATAATAGCAACCGTAGCTTTTTGCTCTATATAGATGAAAGCGAAGAGCAAGACAATAGAATAATGCACTACCAGCGGAGAGCCTCCGCAGGCAAGTTAAATGAGCAAGAAGAAATAGATGCAAGAGAACTACTAAAAAATATTCAACGAGTATTAAAGCCTATCAAAGTAATCAATCCGTATGCAGAGTATTTATGTCTGCCATCGGCAGTATTTAAACCAAGAAGAACCAACTCACACTATCTACAATTTATCAATGCAATAACTTTCTATAAGCAGTACCAACGTAAAAAACAATATGACAAAACTACGGGCGAGGAATACATCGAAACCACCATTGAAGATATCCAAGAAGCCAACGAATTGATTACTGAAGTACTCCTAAGGAAATCAGATACCATCACAGGAGCTTGCAGAAACTATCTAGAAAGACTAAAACAATATTTACAAGAAAACAACCAAACTACCTTTACTAACGCAGAAATAAGAAGAAACCTAAGAATAAAACAAAGCACTTTACAACGTTATCAAAAACAATTATTAGAAGAAGGCTACATCAAGAAAACCAAAGGAAATAAAGGACAAATGTATCATTATGAAATCATTGACTTAAATGAATATAATGCTTTAAAAGACCAAATTAACAATGCTTTACAAGAATGTATATCAAAGATAAACTTACCCACTTAGCCACTACTTACCCAGCAGTAAAATGAATAAGTTAAAAATATGATAATCAGGAAAATAACCAAAGTTAACCATGAAAGGAGAAAAAAGACATACCGAGCCAAAAAAAAGCGGTGAGTCACCGCAGACAAATTACTCTAAAAACCTACTCTATCAACTCGAAAGTATTGTCAAAACCCTCTACCCAAATCATAAAACTACCAATCCATACGAAGCCTATTTAGAAGTATATTACAACGAACTCAATATTGAAGATGTACTACTATTTAAACGACTATTAAAAAGCATTACAGTACTCAATCACAAAGAACGAGTACAATCTCACAAGCGGTATATCAGCAGTTACGGCGATGTATTGACTACGATTGAACTATTAAGTAAACACACCATTAGCGATATTATTTTAAGCAGCTACGTACAGTTAAAAGAAGTCTTTAGAGACAATCCCTTTACCAAATTACAAGCCGCTAGAGTCTTAAGAAAATCCCTACGGAGTATTGATAGATACCTACAACTCTGGACACACCTACAACTCATTGAAAAAACCAATATCAAACACGGTAGTAAACACACCTATAAACTATTAGGCTATCAGCAAGCTATTTACGAAGAAGAAAACCAAGGATTTATCGACTTAGAATACCGAACCTAACAAGAACTTTTAAAAGCTTCGCTCCACTCCGTTCCGCTCGCTAAACAACCAATCAGCACGAATATGGTTATTGAGCGTCGCCGAAAATAACCCCACACTTACCACCACCCCTGTACTTTATGGCTTCCAAAGCTAGTACAGCATATTGTTTTTTGCATCATCCATCGCTCATTCCACACACAAAAATCTGCAAGCAGTATTTTTGTACGCTCCATGTATCCACGTAAA
>NZ_CAZEQR010000037.1:0-5192 GCF_964513795.1 Tenacibaculum sediminilitoris
CAAGTCCAACAGAAGAGTTTGTTAGAGAGTATGTAGCACCAAGAAATGAGACAGAACATGCGTTAGTAGCAATTTGGGAAGAAGTGTTAAACAAAGAAGGTATAGGAATTAAGGATAATTTCTTTGAATTAGGCGGACACTCGCTTAAAGGAATACAAATTGTTTCGAGAATCAAAAAAGAATTAGGAGTTACATTGGAATTAAAGGAACTCTTCATCTCTCCAGTATTAGAAGATGTTGCTTCAAAAATTTCAATCATTCAATGGGCGAAGGCACCTAAAATATCAGAAGATAATATCATTAAAAAAGATACCATAATATTATGAATGTATATTCATTTTTAAAAGAATTAAAATCTAAAGAAGTTCAATTAAATCTCGATAATGGGAAATTAGAGATTCAAGCTCCTGAAGGAGTTTTAACTTCTAAAGTTGTTGAACAATTGAAAAATTATAAAGAAGAAATTATTGATTTGTTGAAGCAAGTAAACAATGAAGATAGTTTATTCGAAATTCCTGTTGCTACAAAAAAGGAATATTACCCACTATCATTTTCTCAAAATAGATTATGGGTCTTGGATCAATTTGAGCAAGTAGGAACAGTCTTTAATATGGCCATGCATTATTGGCTACACGGTACGATAGATACAATACTATTTAAAAGAGCATTTGAAATTTTAGTAGAAAGACATGAAATTTTAAGAACTCGATTTGTATATGAAGAAGGACAACCATATCAAAAGATATTAGAAAACACAAACGAAGGAATTTCTTTTGAAAACTTAGATTATTCAAACAATGAAAAACCTTATCAGTCAGTTCAAGCGAAAGCACAAGAAATAACGGCAGCTAAATTTAATTTAGAGAAAGACCCGTTACTAAAAGTAGCAATTATAAAAGTTTCAAGCGAACGTTACTTTTTATCGCTATGTATTCATCATATTATTTCTGATGAATGGTCTATGAATGTATTAGTACATGATGTAATTGCGATATATAGCGGGTTAAAAAAAGGAGAAGAAGCAAACTTACAACCGTTAAGAATACACTTTAAAGACTACGCAAGTTGGGAATTAGAAAACATAGAAAACGAAAATACGAGTAAACAATATTGGTTAAAAAACCTAGAAGGTACACTTCCTGTATTAGAATTAGCTTCAGATTATACGCGTCCAGTTATACAAACATACAATGGAAACGAAATATCTGTAAAAATCTCAAAAGAAAACAGTCTGCAATTTCGTGAACTATTAGAAAACCAAGGCGCTACATTATTCATGGGAGTAATGTCGTTAGTATATACGTTATTATACAAATACAGTGGTCAAGATGATATCATTTTAGGAGCGCCAGTATCTGGGCGTAAACACCCTGACTTAGAAGAACAAATAGGTTTTTACGTAAACACATTGGCTTTAAGACAAAAGATTGATGGTGAATCAGACTTTTCAGAACTATTACAACAAGTAAAGAAAAATATTTTAAATGGCTACCAGCACCAATCATATCCTTTTGATTTATTGGTGAACGAATTAGACGTACAAAGAAATCCATCAAGATCCCCTCTATTTGATGTCATGGTTGTTGTTCAAGATCAAGAAAAAGAACATGCGACCAAACTTGAAAATGTAATTATTGAAGAAGCTCCATTAGAAAAAAAACAAAGTAAATACGATTTTACCTTTTGGTTTAAAGAAAATAGAGAAGGAGAATTAAGTATTCAAATAGAATACAACACAGATATTTACAAAGAACAAACAATACAAGGATTAGGAAAGCATCTAAGAAAACTACTGGAAAAAGTAATCATAGAAAACAATATTCCTTTAAATGAATTAACGCTAATTGATGAAAAGTCAATTCAAAAAATAGAAAAATTTAATGAAACTGATATAGCATTTCCTCAAAATGATTCTATACTAGATTTATTTAAAAATCAAGTAGAGAAAACACCAAATACAATTGCAGTAGTAATAGATGATAAAAAAATAACATATAAGGAGTTGGATGAGATTTCGAATCAATTGACTCATGTGTTGGATATAAAAAATGGAACATTAGTACCTATTTGTGTAGACCGGTCATTGGAAATGATTATAGGAATTTTAGCAATACTAAAATCAGGAGGAGCTTACGTACCAATAGATCCTGAATTACCACAAAGTAGGATTTCATATATAATAGAAAATACTGAAACTACTTTTGTTTTAACAGAAAAGAAGTATGCGGATTGTTTCAATATACCACATATAAATTTAGATAATAAATCAATATATGAAAACCAGCCGACATCACCACCTTCGATTGAAATTAAAAAATCGTCTTTAGCCTATGTAATATACACTTCAGGATCTACTGGAAAACCAAAAGGGGTTAAGATAGATCATGCAGGAATTTATAATCGACTGCTGTGGATGAAAGAATATTTAGATATTTCAGTTAACGATAATATACTTCAAAAAACAAATTTTAGTTTTGATGTTTCGGTTTGGGAATTATTACTTCCATTAATTTGTGGGGCAAGATTAGTATTCTCGAAACCACTAGGACACAAAGATACAAAGTACCTAAAAGAAGTTATTAAAGAAAAGAATATCACGTTAATACACTTTGTACCTACAATGCTATCTGCCTTTCTTATGGAATTAAATGAGGAGGATGAAATAAATAGTTTGTGTAATGTAATTTGTAGTGGAGAATCATTACCAGCAAATACTGTAAAACAATTTCAAGCCAAACTGCCAAAAGTAAGGTTACATAATTTATACGGTCCTACGGAAGCTTCAATTGATGTTACTGCCATTGATTTAACAAACCACCAACAAGGAAAAATAACCATAGGAAAGCCAATAGCAAATACCAAAATTCACATTGTTGATAGTAAAGGTAATATACAGCCTATTGGGGTTAAAGGTGAACTATTAATTGCTGGAGTTCAAGTGGCAAAAGGATATGTAAATAATAAAGATTTAACAGAACAAAAGTTTATAGATAACCCGTTTAATAGAGAAGATACAAACAAAGTTTACAAAACTGGAGACTATGCTAAATGGCTTTCCGATGGAAATATTGAATTTTTAGGTAGAATAGACAATCAAATAAAATTAAGAGGATATCGTATTGAGTTGAGCGAAATAGAATCTTTATTACAAGAAAATTCTAGTGTGAATCAAGCTGTTGTAATAGTGAAAGAGGATTTTATTTTAGGATATGTTACAGGAAAAGAAACAATTAATATTGATTGTTTAATAGAACTACTTCGAAGCAAGCTACCAAAATACATGGTGCCAGCTCATATTCAACAATTAAATGAATTCCCATTAACACATAGTGGCAAACTAGACAAATCATCCTTACCAATTCCAGAAGGAATATCTACAAAAATATATATCGCACCAAAGACGGAAACTGAAAAACAAATAGCCGCCATTTGGTCAGAGTTACTATTAGCATCTCAAGTTGGAGTAGAAGATGATTTCTTTGAATTAGGAGGAAACTCTATCAAAGCAATTCAGTTCATTACCAAACTAAAAAAAGAAGCTTCATTACACACAAGTATAGAAACTATATTTAAAAATCCAGTACTAAAAGATTTGGCATCACAAATAACCACAGTACAAACGGAAATTAACATACCTAAAATAGAAAAGCAAGAAGATTACGAACTATCAAAAGCGCAACGAGGAACCTGGATTCAGGTGCAAAAACAGCCTAATGCGCCGATGTTTAACATCTTTAATATTTATAAATTAAAAGGAAAACTAAACCGTACAGCCTTACAAGAAGCGTTCAATCAATTAATAGCATATCACGAAAGTTTACGAACAATCTTTGTGAAAAAAGGGGTAGAACCTCGTCAAAAAATAGTTTCAAGTAAAGCGTATAATTTTTCAGTAGCATTCAAACAAGCACATGAAAGTGCAGCAGTTCTTCAAGAATTTACAAATCATATTTTTGATTTAAACAAAGGACCTCTTTTCAAAGTAACTGTAGTACAGAATGATGCTAATAATCAAGAACTATATTTCTCTATACATCATATTATTTCAGACGAATGGTCAATGCAAATATTAGTACGAGATCTTGTTACTTATTACAACGGATTAGTACAGGGTTCAGAAATAGATTTAACACCATTACCAATTCAATATAAAGATTATGCAGCTTGGCAAACTAAGATGCTCAACAGTACGCAATTTGAAGCCTCAGGTAATTATTGGAAGAATCATTTATTAGAAGCACCCCGAATCGAGTTAGCTTCTGATCGCCCACGACCAGAAGTTATGAGTAACAGAGGTTTACAATATAATGTTAAATTCTCAAAAGAAGCCAGTGAGGGGTTAAAAGGAATCTGTGTAACATCAGGCAGCACATTATTCATGGGTGTTAGCGCATTAGTATATGCTTTACTATATCGTTACACAGGTCAATCAGATATTACCTTAGGAACACCAATTGCTGGAAGAATACACGAAGATTTAGAGAATCAAATAGGATTATATATAAACACTTTAGCATTGCGTGCAAAATTTAGTGGTGAAGACAATTTTCAAAAGCTACTGGCCGATGTAAAAGAAGTAAGTATTGCAGGTTTTAGTCATCAATCCTATCCATTTGATGTATTGGTGGAAAAACTAGAAAGCGACTTACAAAAAAATCGTGCGCCACTATTTGACGTGGTTGTTATTTTACAAAATGTAGAATTACAATTCATGAAATCTTTAAAGATGGAAGGAATTGAAATTGAAGGAAAAGATATTGATTTAAAAGTAAGTAAAAGCGACCTTCGATTTGAATTTATAGAACGAGAAGGTCAGATAGAATGTGGTATTGAATATAGTACAGATTTATATGATGAAGACCGTATTATTAGAATGGGTAACCATCTTGAGAACTTGTTAGCAGAAATTTTGGCAACTCCAGAAGTTTCCATGAAAGAACTCACATATTTAGGAGAAGAAGAATTATCTACTACAGATTGGTTTTCAAAATCAGTAGCTACGGTAGTACCTCAATATATACATAAGAACTTTGAAAACATTGTTAATCAGTATCCATCTCAGACAGCATTAATAGATGTAAATGGAGAGACGACTTATGAAGCCTTAAATAAATTTTCGAATCAACTAAGTAATTTATTAGTAGATGTAGATATTTCAGTAGGAGATTCGATAGGCGTATTATTACCAAGTG
>NZ_CAZEQR010000038.1:0-4515 GCF_964513795.1 Tenacibaculum sediminilitoris
CATCCACACCAATCCTTAGGTAACAAATCACCTAAAGAATATATGCCTAGATTTGATGAAGAATTTAAATTCTTCATCAAATCTGACCTAAATAATAATTATTTGTCGAATTTTAAGGTGTCCTAAAAAGGGGAAGCCTACACATATTTATAATAAGTGTTTACTTTCATTTAACAGTAAATTTATAGTATAAAAAAAGCATTCCTCAAACAACTAAATCTACAATGGATAATATTGTTAAAAAAGGAATAGTTTGTTTATCCTTTATTACTATAATTAGTTGCAGTTACTATGCCTAAAATAACAAGATTAGATTTAAGTTTATTCAAGGTGTACCTTATTTATGCTGCAAGTGTGTGTTGGTTTAATTTTTGATAACTGTTATTATTTGAAATTGTTTGTTTCTTTTTATAGTAAATATCAAAAAATTAATTTTTTAATTTTATAACTTTTCTATTGTAGCTATTCTTTAAATCAAAATCCAATTTCATCAAATAATAAGATACTTCGTGCTTTTATTTTTATTCTAAATAAGTAACTCTTCTCAATTTCTATACCCTAATAAATAAGAATGTTTATTAATATTAGAGAACATTAAAACAAGGTCATTTAATAAATATTACTATTATAATATTGATGCTGTTTTAGATGTATAAACCTACTAAACGTATTTTATTTAAGTTTTTAGTGTAATATTTTTTATGTAACTATATGATTTAGTGTGTTTTATTTTTAACTTAAGGTTTTGATGGGATAAAATTTTTTTTTTTTCAATAAAAAATATATTTTTGTTCGGGTTTGAAAAATAAACTGGGGGAAAGTCTTCCTATAGACTTTAGATGTTTTATCTTTTTTCTTTTTGTTAAATTAACTTTTCATATAACAACTTCATGTAACTGAGGGAAGCGAAGCTTTACTCCACTGTCAAAATTCATAACTTTACACATATTATGTATTATTTTAAGTGTTTAGCCTTATTTTTGAATAAATAAGGTTATTAGTTAAACAAATTATTTTGATAAGTTTTTTTAAAAAAATATAATAACACAAAAACAATAGATTAAATACTATTTTTAATAGCTTTTAATTTTCCTAATTTGTTAAACAGTTGAACTCTATTTTAGTGTTTTGCTTTACTCTCTATTATCTAAAATATAAAATAACTCATTTTAAAAGAGCTAAAAAATGTTAAAAAATTATTTTAAAGTTGCCTTGAGAACCTTATTCAAGAACAGGTATTTTACACTAATCAATATGATAGGTTTGGGTATAGGTATTGCCGCTTGTTTGTTTATTGTGCAATATGTGTTTTTTGAGTCTGATTTTGATAAATTTCACAAGGAATCTGAAACTATATATCGCGTAACACAGAGTCGTCAAGAAAACAATGTGCTTGTTGAAAATTCAGCGATGAACTTTTCAGCTATTGGACCTACTATAAAACAAGATTTTCCTGAAATAGAATTTGCTACAAGTATAGAGAAACAAGACTGTATAATTTCTGCTGAAAATTCGTTTGGAGATATTAATTCATACAAAGAAAGTGAAGTATATTTCGTAGATAAAAACTTTTTGAATGTTTTCAATTTTCCTATTATAAGTGGTGGAAAAGAAGCCTTAGAACAACCAAATTCTATTTTGCTTACTCAAACTTTAGCTAAAAAACTTTTTGGAGAAGAAGATCCAATAGGAAAGACAATGAAAGTTGTGAATTTTAATCAAGGAACAAACCTCGAATTAGTAATTCGAGCAATATTAGAGGATCTTCCCGAAAATTCGCATTTAAAATTTAATTGTTTAGTAACAACCAAAGATGATCCAGGTTCATGGCGTTTTATTGATAAATATGTATATGTAAAGTTTTTTCCTGAGACTAAAATTAAAAATGTCACTTCAAAATTACCAAAATATATAAATAAATACTTAGGAGGTTATACTAATAGTGTCACAAATATTCAATTGGCGTTTCAACCTATAGAAAAAATACATCTATATTCAGATCTTACCAAAGAAATTTCAGTAAATGGTAATGGTAAATTTGTCTGGTTTATGTTGTTAATTGCGGCACTTATTTTAATTATAGCTTATGTAAACTACATCAATCTATCAACTATAAAATCTATGGATAGAGCAAAAGAAGTAGGATTACGTAGGACATTTGGATCCCAAAAAGGAGCACTTATCATGCAATTCTTTTTTGAGTCATTAATATTAAGTTTTACAGGAATCATTATAGCTATTATTCTTGTACTATTTTTTAGAAGTGGTTTTGAAGAGTTGACAGGAATTTCGGTAAATGGATTCTTTTGGACAGATTATAAGATATGGTTACCATTATTAGTGTTGCTGATAGTAGGTAGTTTTCTTTCAAGTTTATACCCAGCGTATTTATTATCGTCTTATAATCCTGTACAAATTCTAAAAGGGAAATTGCCAATAGGAAGTTCTGGGGTTTTTGTTAGAAAGTGTTTGATTGTATTTCAATTTATTATTTCAATTTCTTTAATAATAGGAACGTTTACAATCTATCAACAGCTTAAATTTATGCAGGAGAAAGATTTAGGAATTAATATGGAGAGAACTATTGTAGTTCCTGCACCGTCAAATAATTTTGAGTCACAAATGGGTGGGCGAAATTTCTATCAGAAAATGCAATCGTTTAGAGCTAATTTAATGAAGTATCCTGATATACAAGGTGTGGTATCAGCGTCTTCTATTCCTGGAATTGATTTAAACTGGACAAGACCTTATAAGAGGAAAAATGCTATTAGTAAAAACAATATGTACGCCACGTTTTCTATTGGCCCTGAGTTTGTTAATCAATTTGAAATAGAAACTGTTGCTGGAAAGGTATTTAGTAAAGATATGATTTCAGTAAATCAAATGCCAACAGGAAATACACCGATTTTATTGAATGAAGCAGCGGTAAAAGCATTTGGATTTGAAAGTGCAGAGAAAGCAGTAGGAGAATTTTTAACAGATACTAATGGGTATGGAATAGAGTTCGAATATGAAATTATTGGTGTAATTAAAGACTTTTACCAAAAATCATTAAAAGAAACACTTACACCAATTGTATTTAGATTGGAAGATGGATCTAGTATTGAGTATTATGCAATTAAAGTTAATTCACAAAATTTACCAGCTTCTATTGCACGAATTGAAGAATCATTCAAACAAAATTTTCCTGTAAGCCCTTTTGAATTTTTTTTCTTAGATGAATTTTTTAATAAACAATATAAAGTAGATCAGCAGTTTGGAAGAATATTTACAGTGTTTGCAGGTCTAGCAATTTTTATTACTTGTTTAGGGCTTTTTGGATTAACATTATTTACAAGTTTTCAGAAAGCAAAAGAAATTGCAATCCGTAAAGTATTAGGTGCATCAGTATTTAGTTTGTTAATATTGTTAATAAAAGACTTTGTAAAATTAATCATACTAGCAAGTGCAATTGCTTGGGTTGTATCTTGGTGGGGCTTAGAGCGATGGCTTCAAAGTTATTCTACCAGAATTGGAATTAACTTCTTGTTCTTTGGATTAGCAACTGTAATTGTACTTTTTATTGCTTTTCTTATTATTGGAGCACAATCATGGAAAATTAATAAAAATGATCCTTTAATTGCAATAAAGCAAGAATAAATCATTAAACATATAAATTTAAAGTATACCTAACTCATTGAGTTGGGCTAAAGTGCTTACACCTTTTTTTACCATACTCTTTTTTAGAAACTACCAAAACATTTTTCACCGTGAAAAGTAAATTCTTATATAAATTATTTGAAAACATAGTCTCATTATACCCAGAAAATTATGCATTAATAGATGTAAATGGGGCAACGACTTATGAAGCCTTAAATAAATTTTCGAATCAACTAAGTAATTTATTAGTAGATGTAGATATTTCAGTAGGAGATTCGGTAGGCGTATTATTACCAAGTGGAAAAGAATTGGTAGGTAGTTTACTATCGTGTTTAAAAACTGGTACAACATATGTTCCTTTATCAACTAGTTTTTCAATATCTAGAATGGAACAAGCAGTATCAGAAACCTCAATGAATGTATTGATTACAGATGATAGTTCTTGGGAAGCATATAAAAAGTTCGGTATAGATCATAGTTTTAGTCATGTTTTTGTATTTACAGCCTCAGGCGCTTCTTTGTTGGGAGATTTAGGTTTAGGAGATTCAGGCTTAATATCGTTAGCACAGTCAAGTTTATTAGTTTATGAATTAAATGAAGAAGGAGCGTATGTTGAAACAAATTATGTTTTAGATAATTACAGTAGAGAGAATCTTAGTGTTGATTACCCTATTGATAATAGCAGTTATATTTTTTACAGTTCAGGAACAACGGGTAAATCGAAGGCGATTGTAGGAAGTCAAAAAGGAATTGCACACTATGTCAACTGGCACAAAGAGACATTTAAATTCACACCAGCTACACGCGTAAGTCAAATAGCCTCTGTTACTTTTGATGCAAGTTTAAAAGACATTTTAACGAGTTTAATCTCTGGAA
>NZ_CAZEQR010000039.1:0-4037 GCF_964513795.1 Tenacibaculum sediminilitoris
GGGTGGTACAGCCTGCTACTGATACTGGACCTTCTACTGTTAAGTGTATCGTTTTAGTTGTTCCTTTGCTATCTTTATGTACGACCGTTTTTGTTATTCTCTTTTTAGACTGTAATTCTCGTAGTGGGTACAGGACACTTTCTGCTCCGTCTAGGTCTTCTATTAAAATAAGCTTGTGTTGTAATTCTGTACGAGTGAAGTAATAAAAGGCATTGGCTGATAATACGGTAATTTCCACCTTATCTTCTTCCGGGATAAGTTCTGCTACTTTACTTTGTAGGTGAGTTTTTCCTACTCCGCTACTTCCTAAACTAATACAGTGTAAGGGGTTGTTTGTTTTACGACTGGTAAAAATGAGATACATCAGCAGGCGGTTGGTTTCTTCTCCGATTACCCCGCTTCTGCCGATGTACTCATTGGTTCTAGGTAGCAATTTTCCCTTTTTTAAAAAGTCGATAGCTTCTTTCTCTTCCGTAGCATTTAGAGTTTTGTATGGTGGCTTGTTGGCTTGCTCTTGTTTATCCAGCAGTAAGAACCTGTAATTTTCTAACTCGTGGGTTAATTCTTGTAAAGTCTTTCGTACCACACTTGTACCGATGGCTAAACGTTCTGCCAATCTTCGTACAAACTTTTCGACTTGCGTATCGTTGTACAGGTCTATTGAGTGGCGTACAATATTGTTTGATTTAACCTTTTGAACCGACACCGTGACCCGTAAACTCTCTAGTTTATTTACTCTAATACCTCCTAAAACATGTATCTCTAAGTGCTTTGTTAGGTAACTATAGTTGTTCGTATTGGTGGTATCTAACATTTTTTAAAATATTTACTTGTTCATATTTGCATCAAAACTACTATATATAAATCATTTCGCAAAATCATATCATGCTTTTTTAATTCGTTTTTGAACAGTATATTTGTGAAAATTGATTAAATAAGCATCATAACTATTGATATGAGTACATTTGGTAAGCGTTTGCGTGATTGTAGAAAGGATAAAAATTTATCTCAAAATGAGGTAGCCAAAGCTCTTAATACTAACCACTCTGTTATTGGTAAGTATGAGCGTGATGATGTGAACCCATCTATTGATGCTGTTAAAAGATTAGCTGAACTTTTAGATACTACTGTAGCTTACCTTGTTGGAGAAACAGATACCAACGAACTTCTTAAAGATGCTGATATGTTACGTAGATTAAAAGATATTAGTGAACTACCTCAAAAAGATAAGGAAGCTATCTTATATAATTTAGATGCTCTTTTAAGAGACGCTAAAACTAGATTGGCTTATAAATAAAGTTAATTAGTTTTTTTATGAACTTTTTTAGCTTTAAAATTTAGTTTTATTAGAATACTTATTGAGAGTTTAACTTAAGGTTATTAATATAAAAAAGCTAAAATTAAATAATAATATGAACCACCAAGAAGAGTATATTCAATATACCGTAGAAAATTTTGTTCATTTAATTCTTAATGAAAACATTGAAAAAAAAGAGTTATATGCCAAGGTTCAAAAAATAGAGGCTAGTGAAGAACTAACATCTAAGGCTCTTCAAAGAGTTGATTTTGCATATAAAAGAATAGAAGAACCTTTAGAAAATGACATTAAATACTTATTGCTTATTTTTCCTTTTGGGACGGTGAATCGTACAAATAATGGTAGTCTTTTTGATGTACAAAAAAATAAGGAACTAGGGTTTAAGAAAAAAATAGAAGAGTACCATAAGTACTCTTCTATCGGTCTATTTATATATATAATTATTATTATTTTAGCACTAATCTTTTTTTAGGTAAATAAGATTAGCTAAAAGTTTTTCTTCTTTTAAAACTAATTTTCCGTCCTTTAAGTTAATTATCCTATATTTTCCATGACCTATGCTAATTACACTGTCTTTTACAGTATATTTAATTTTAATCTCATCACTGTTATTAATTGAGAAAAGCATTTTTTCAGAACTAATAAAGTTCATCATTACTTTTTTTCTAAAAGGTTTTCCATCAAACGTAATATTGCTACCATCATTACCATCTAATGTCGTTATTTTATAAGAATCCCATTTACCCAACAAAAGATTACTATCTAATGTTGTATTTTGACTATAAATTCCTCCTGTAAGAAATAAAAATATAGCTATTAAATGAATTTTTTGATTAGTTATTTTATTTATTTTCTTCATCTTTTTTATTATTGTAGTAGCTATAAATAAGTTTTGCCATCGAAGAAATATACTTAGCATTTTCTGTAATATATTTACTAGCCCCATTTACACCTTCCTTTGTTGTTAAATCAAAATCTTGCCCAGATAAGAAAAGACCTATACTTGCATGTATAGCATTTAACCTGCTTTCAACCCCTTGAACAGTTGATTTGTCATTTCTAACATCGAATAACCCATCTTGAACTATATTAATATTACCTCCAGGAATTACGCTTTCTGCAAATTGAAATGTCCATTTTGACATTAATTCATCACGAGAGGGGTCAGAGTTAGAAGTAACAGCTGCAACAATACCTATTGCTCCCAAGCCTCCTTTTACATTTTTAGCTAATTTCTGTACTGGGTTTCCGTTTTTAATAACATTTCCAAAACGATCAAAAGCTTGTCCAATACCTTTCTTAGCAGCTTTACTAGTTAAAAATTCAGTACTTCCTTCTAAAGCTACTTGACTAGCTACACCTGCTCTTGTTTGCGTGTTTTTATTATTGTCTCCTATAGTTTTTAAAGAATCATATAGTCCCACAACTTGCCCTGCACGACCTGTGAAAGTAACTGCTGTTGCATAATATATATTAAGTGCATATCGTTGACCTGCGGTAATTCTATGAACAGTAATAGTACCATTAGAAGACTTCGAACCTTTTCCTGTAAAAGGACCTGGAACAGGTTCTTGACCATCGGGATCTACAAAAAATATAGGGTTATTCTTAGCATAACTATATGGAGATACTTCTACAAATTTTTCAGCTAATGGGTCAATATTCATCCAACGACCTGCCCATTTATCGTAATTTCTAGATCCAAAGTCTAAAGTAGCTAAGCCATTTTCATCGTTCTCCTCTTTACCATTATACCCAAATGGATAGTATGCTCCATTTACATTTGTGTTATACCCTTCATGGGTTCCTCCAAAGGGATAATAATTTTTTTCATCCAAAATTTCGGTAGCTACTTGTATAACTCCATCATTATTTAAGTCTGCATAATTCAAGCGTACATTTCCTATATGGTCGGTATACGAATACACATAATTAAATGTATCATTGTCATTCTTCACATACCCTTCAGCATGTTTAAAGTCTTTTAATGCACCATTTACATATCTAAACCCTCCTGCATACTCTGTGGTAACGCCATTACTTACTTTTTTAAGTTTAGCACCTGAAGCATCGTAGGTATATTTAATTGGTTGACCTCCTACATTGATTTGCACTGGTAAGTTTAAGTGATTGTACGTAATATTTGAGGTGATACCTTTATTTGTATCAGTTAGCATATTTCCGTTCGCATCGTAGGTGTAATCATCTGTTGTATCTACTGTACTACCTAGCACATCATCTTTAAACCCAAACTGGTCTATAGTAGCTCCATCTGAGATTCTCATGAGTTTATTACCATTATCATAGGTATAGGTTAAATTATCCATCGTACCGAAGCTTGTTGCTCCTACATTTAAATGCCCTTTTCTTACAAGCGTCTTGATATTCCCATTTTTGTCATAGGTTACATTTTGTAGGTTATATCGCCCTGTATTGTCGATAGCACTTACAATGCGGTTCATTGCGTCATACGAAAAAACATATCGATTACTTACAGGGTTGCTCGTATTGTTTACACTTAACGTATTCCAATGAGTTTCACTTATGTTCCCATTAAACAGGGGTGTAGCACCGTTTTGAGGCTTGTTGTAGTTGATAGTAAAGTTAAATAAATCACTGCGTTTTTTTTCTCCGTATACCCTTTTTTACCGCATACATCTCCAGAAAATTTGTAAAAAGAACGTCCTGCCTGCATTACATCGTCTGGTAAATGTAAAAA
>NZ_CAZEQR010000040.1:0-3909 GCF_964513795.1 Tenacibaculum sediminilitoris
TAAACATCATATCCTGTTACTCCTACATTATCTGTAGATGCTGACCAGTTTAAGGTTAATGTTGTTTGGGTTACGTTAGATGCTGCTAAACTACTTGGCGCTGTTGGTGCTTGTGTATCTGCTTGTGAACCTATTACTACTGTATAATCTTCAGTTTCTCCAAAATCATATGACCCACAGGCTGTTGGTACAGTATTGTAACTTAATATAACTCGCATTCTCGTTGCTCCTCCAACAGCTCCTGATGGTACTGTAAAGAATCCGCTAACTGGAGTATCTGTAGACGCTGCTTTGGTCCAAACTCTTTCTCCTGAATCAGAAAAATCTCCATCCTTGTTATAATCTATAAACACACCATAACCTTCATTATAAACTCTACCTGTCCATTTTGGTGTGATTGTAATTGTATGAGAAGTCCCTTTTGCTAGGTTCGTTGAAATTCCTGTATGATCAGAGTACCCATTTCCTGGTCCTGAAGTATTATCGATACTTCCTAATTCTACTCTTCCAATATATTCATCTGAAACACTGTCTCCTTTTGATGAACAGTAACTAATTGTTACCGCAGTAGTAGTTGCATTTGCTGTATTACTAGTTGCTGAAACATTTCCTGCTGCATCCTTTGCTTTTACGGTAAAAGTATACGCTGTACTTGCTGTTAATCCTGTTACATTATATGAAGTTGTTGTTGAACTTCCTATTTTAGTTGTTCCTTGGTATACATCATATTCTGTTACTCCAACATTATCTGTTGATGCCGTCCAGTTTAAGGTTAAGCTTGTCGCTGTTATTGAACTAGCAGCTAAACTTGTTGGTGCAGTTGGTGCTTCATTATCATCAGCAGCATTACTTGTAAATGAGCCTGTAAACACTCCTCTACCATAGGTAGATGCAATTACTTTATTTGATGTATGATCTCCACTTACATTCCAGTAATCAAATGAAGTAACACTAACATCACTCATTCCATTATATGCTTGATTCCAGTTAGGGTTTGCATCATTAAAGTTAGACGTTGACCAAACTCCTAATTGTGTTGCTAAAATAGCTTCTGTTCTATCTAATGGATTTTGTAAAATATCTCTTACAGGAATATTTGGCAAATTCCCTTCTTTACTTACCCAGTTTGTACCTCCATCTGAAGTAGCCCAAACACTTGTTACTCCGTAGTTGTGTATCGTTACAAAAATATCATTTTCTGTTGCTCCGAATCTTACTGAAGATACTGAACCAACAAAAGGTGTATTTATACTTGACCAAGTTGCATTTGAATTTGTAACATTTGTTAACTTTAACAACTTACCATTCGCTAGTCCTACATACCATGCATTATTGGTAAAAGGAGATGCTTGAAAAGCAGTTGGACTCGCATCTAGTAATGCATTTGTAATGTTTCCTTTTGTATTTGAACCTACATTAATACTCTTAATAGACTTAACTGTATTTGTAGAAGCGTTTGTTAGTAAACGATTTACATCATCATCATACCCCATAGGGTTTACGAAATCTCCTGTTGATTCGTTTAATAATGTTGTAGCACCCCCTTGTCTTCTTCCAAGACCATTCCAAGGTAAGTTGAACCTATATATAACATTTCCTACATAAGTAGCAATCATGTAGTCTCCATCTTTATCAACAAAAGTATAGAATCCATCACCATCACTTAGTTCTGTAGAGCTATTTACACCTGCTACAGCATTTCTAAAAGCTTGTGTCCCATTATCTTGTGCTCCTGCACTAAATATTCCGTCAACATCTCCAGCTCCATCTGGGCCAATTCCTGCTTTTACAAATTGCGTTACATTGTATCCTTTATTTCTAACACTAATATTGGCACCAGCGTTACTAGAGTAATAAATCCCTCCATCATTTCCGAATAAAACTCTTGAAGAATTATTATTACCGAAGGCAATAGAGTGCTGATCTGCATGCACATTTTGATAACCAAAACCTCCATACCAATGTGATAACTGAGACCAAGACGAACCTCCGTTTGTAGTTTTAAATAAATCGATTCCTCCTACATATACAATATTATCATTTGTAGGATCTGCTTCAATTACTAAATCATAAAATGCTTGTCCTCTTGTGAAATCTGTTGAAGATATTCCTGAATCTGCATCATTTGGTAATGATGTTTCACTTGCTGTAGCAAAAGCATTCGTTGTTTTAAAAATATGTACTGGTGTTGAACCAGAACCTTGTGTTAATGCATAAATTTTATTTGCATCGGTTGCTGAAGTTTCTAATTCAACCCTGTTAGAATCATTTAATGGTGAAGCCGCTGCTTCTGTCCATGTTGATCCATTAGTAGAACTATAAACTCTTCCTCCTCCTTCTCCTAAAAGAGAATTAATAGTTCCCATCCAGAGGGTATTATTAGCTCCTACTTCAAGATCGTTAGGAACGTAATAATAATCTTTTGCGTTTTTTGTATAACGCATGTTAGCAGATTGGATTCTGTTCCATGTTGTTCCGTTATCAGTTGAACGGTATAATCCAGCTGATTGTAGTCCTAAAAAGTTTTTAGGGCTTGATGAATCACCATATACATGTGCTCCAACGGCAACAAATAATTCAGTTGAGTTTCCATTATCCCATGCCAATACATCATTTACAAAATGTATTCCTGATAAGAAAATATTACTTGCATTATAGTTTATTACGGCATCTCCAGCTGCTGGAATATTTACTGCATTCCAATTTGTTCCTCCATCGGTAGTCACATATACTCCGTTACCTACAACATCTCCTGCTGTATATTGCTCTCCAGTACCAACATACCATCTGTTAGAGTTTCTAGGATCTACAGTAATTGAAGTTACTGATAAGTTTCCTGGTACATTTTGAACTCTTGTCCATTGTGAATTTGCATTACCAATGTCAGTGTTTTTCCATAAACCACCACTTACTCCACCAGCATATACGGTATTATTTGTTGCATCATTTGGATCAAATAAAATAACTCTTGTACGACCTCCAACATTATTTGGTCCTCTTTCAGCCCAAGAATTTCCATTTTCTCCAGGATTTTTTTGTTGCGCTCTTTTTTTTAATAAATCTTCTCTTAGTTTTGCTAAACTTCCATCTTCCATTCTTCCTGTAGCTGGATTCATGGTAAGTAACTGCATTTGATCAAAATACCTATTAGGTGGTAACCCTCTAAGTTTTCTTTCTTTTTTCCCCCATTTTAACGATTCATTTAAAGGGCTTTCTTTTAAAAAAGTAGTGTGTTTTTTACGTTGTTCGGCTAACTCATTAGCGATGCTCTGCTTCTTAAGATAGTCTGAACCAATAATTGAAACTGCTGCAACAGACAGACCTCCAATTAAGATTTTAAACTTTTTGTTCATTTGAATTAATTTAATTAAATAATTTATTGTTAATTCCTTAGCTCTTTTTTATTCTTTTCTTTTTTTCAATAAATAAATACTTCTTGAACATTTTGCTATCTCCTTTTGATAATTTAAGGAGTTCAATTAAATTTAAATTATAAAAGTAAAATCTGAATAAACCACTCAGATTTTACTTTTATAATTTAAAAGGTTTATTTTTTTAATACTTTGGTTGTAAGTAACTTCTGACCGTCGTTAACTTCTAAAATATACATACCTGTATGTAGGTCTGAAATATTTAAATTAGAAGAATTTAAACGCCCTTCTTTTACTACTTTGCCAATTGTATTTGTAATTTTATAACTTATTGTTTCTGCTTTTGATGCAAACTTAACTTGTATAAAATCTAATGCTGGATTAGGGTATGCCATTAAATCAATAACATTTTCATCTCTTAACGGGTTTGTTTCAACATTAGCAAATGTAGTATTGAAACTAGAAGAACTTGCTCCTGTTATATTAACCGTATAATCTTCAACTTCTCCGTAAGAAAAAGCTTCACATGCTGTTTGAG
>NZ_CAZEQR010000041.1:0-2715 GCF_964513795.1 Tenacibaculum sediminilitoris
AACTCATTAACTCTTCTATGTGCCTACTTATTCGTGATATACGAGATGATGTAAATAATGATGTATTATATTCTATTGTTAAATGTAATTCTCCTTCTCTATTACTAAAATAAAAGGTAAGATCGAACTTACTATTTACAAATGTTGCTTCACCTTCTTGAACTTCTATATCATTTAAGACTTCTGATGATTCTTTAATTCCATCTTGCCAAACAATCATCACATCAAATAATGGTGAACGACTTAAATCACGAGAAATATCTAATTCTTCTACTAATAAATCAAACGGATAGAGCTGATGTTCATAGGCCTCCAAACAAGTTTCTCTTACTTTCGATAGCAAATTTTCGTAACTCATATCGCTAGATAGTTGATCTCTTAGAACAAGTGTGTTCAAATAAAACCCTATCTGGTTTTCTAAATCTGGATGTACTCTTCCTGAAATTGGAGTACCAATTACAATATCTTTAGTTCCTGTGTAACGATATAATAACATTTTGACTAAGGATACTGCACCTATGAACATTGTATTACCTTTTTCGGTAATTAGCTTACTAAAGTCTTTCGCTGTAGCTGCTTCAAACTGATGATAATAATGTGCTCCTGAAAATGTTTTTACAGGTGGTCGTACATAATCTGTAGGAAGTTCTAATGGTGCTATTTGTCCTGATAACTTTTCTGTCCAATAAGATTTATGCGATAGTAATTTATCACTTTCAAGCTCTTTTGTTTCCCATGCAGCGTAGTCTTTATATTGGATTGATAATGGTTGCAAGGTTATACTTTCTCCTTCTCTAATTTTATTGTAGATATATTTAATTTCTTCAATTAAAATATTAACAGACCATTCATCTGAAATAATGTGATGTGTTATTAGTGTAAATAAGTATTCATTTTCAGAAACTTCAAAAACACTTACTTTTATAAGTGGTCCATTTTCTAAATCTAATGGGCTTTCTATAAGTTTACCTAATTTCTCTTGCGCAATATCACGTGCTTCTATATGTTCACTTACATCTACATAATCAATTTTAAAGTAATCATTCACATCCAAAATTACTTGTCTTACTTCATCATCAATCATTCTAAATACAGTTCTTAAAATCTCATGCCTGTTTATTAATTCAAGAAACGCTTGATTTAAAGCTTCTATGCTTAGATCTCCATGAAACCAGTATGACATTGAGGTATTGTATGCTGCTCTTGCCTCACTGAACTGATTAAGTGTCCACATTCTCTTTTGTGCATATGATGCAGTATAATATTCTGCCTCAGGAACATTTTTTATAGTAACAAACTCCGTTTCTTCTTGTTCTGATATAAGTCTAGCCAGCTCTTTTAGATTACTTATTGCAAAAATATCTTTGAGTGTAATTCTTACAGATAGCTTTTTTCCTATGATTGATACCAATCGAATTGCTTTTAAAGAGTTTCCTCCCAACTCAAAAAAGTTATCTCCTTGTCCTACTTTTTCTACCAATAATAATTCTGACCATATCTTTGCTAACAATTTTTCAGTTTCAGTTTCAGGTGCTGAATATATTTTAGTAGAGGTTCCTTTAGCTGAAGGTAATTTCGACTTATCTAATTTTCCATTATTTGTTAATGGGAAAGTATTTAAATCTACATAATAACTGGGAACCATGTACAATGGTAGATGCGTCTGTAAATATGCTTTTAACTCACCTGCCACTTCTGCTGAACCAATATAATACACTACTAATGAATTTGTTGCACCATCTTGAATAGCTAAAACTTCATGTTGTGAAACTATTTTACTCTGTGAAATTACGTTACTAATTTCTCCCAATTCTATTCTATATCCCTGTATTTTTATCTGGTCATCTTTTCTTCCATGATAATGTAAATTACCTGTATTGTCTAAACTTACAATATCTCCTGTTTTGTATAAAACACCTGCTCCAAACGGATTTAAAAGAGTGTTCTCTTCTGTTAATTTTCTGTCTCCAATATATCCTTCAAAAACACCTGCTCCTCCAATACATAATTCACCCTGAACACCCGTTGGAACTAATTCATAATTTTTATCTAATACGTGTATTGTTGTATTTCTAATTGGACGACCAATTGTGATGTTTTTTTCATCTGTTATCAACGCAACGCTACAACCAACAGTTGTTTCTGTTGGTCCATATTCATTATAAATTTTTATTGCCGGGTTTAACCTTTTTAGAATAGTTATATGATTTCTTGTTAATGCTTCACCTCCAACAATTACAATTGAAATATTTGTGCTTTTTAAATCTAAACCTGCTAATACTTGTATATGTGAAGGTGTTAGTTTCACAGTTTTAACAGATTCGTTTGTAAATACTTTTTCTAATGCTGAAATATCATTTTCTTCTGAAGAAATAATAGTTAAAACATCTCCGCGAAGTAACCCACACCATAAACTTGTTACTGTTAAATCAAAAGATAGTGATGTAAATAAACATGTTGGATAAATTGCACTATTTTCATAGTAGTTTTCGTTTGCCCAACTTAAATAATTAACCACAGAGCTATGCTTAATCATTACCCCTTTTGGTTTTCCTGTTGAACCAGAAGTATAAATAATATACGCTATATCTTCTCCACTTATCGAAACATCTAATTTACTTACTGAATACTTCTTTAATTCTTCTGCTAATGTTTTGATGTTGATACTTGTAACTTTGGATTCAGTTATGGAAGAATCACCAATAATCAATGATG
>NZ_CAZEQR010000042.1:0-2384 GCF_964513795.1 Tenacibaculum sediminilitoris
CTGTTAAAACAAGAACAAAAAAAACCTCAATCTAATTAGATTGAGGTTTAAAAGAAAGGCAACGACCTACTCTCCCACCAGTGGCAGTACCATCGGCGCAAATGGGCTTAACTTCTCTGTTCGGAATGGTAAGAGGTGAGCCCCATTGCGATAATCACCTTAAATCGTTTCAGTATTTTTCAACTGTATAAGTTAACATATTAGTAAAATCATATCATAAATTATCAAAGAGTTTGCTCCCGGTCACAAGGACCGGGAAACGTACATAAGCCTATGGGTTATTAGTACTACTCAGCTACATACATTACTGCACTTACACTTATAGCCTATCAACGTGGTGATCTTCCACGACCCTTTAAAGAAATCTCATCTTGTGGTGGGTTTCGCGCTTATATGCTTTCAGCGCTTATCCCTTCCCGACGTAGCTACCCAGCAGTGCCCCTGGCGAGACAACTGGTACACTAGAGGTCAGTCCAACTCGGTCCTCTCGTACTAAAGTCAGATCCACTCAAATTTCTAACGCCCACAGCAGATAGAGACCGAACTGTCTCACGACGTTCTGAACCCAGCTCGCGTGCCACTTTAATGGGCGAACAGCCCAACCCTTGGGACCTTCTCCAGCCCCAGGATGTGACGAGCCGACATCGAGGTGCCAAACCCCCCCGTCGATGTGAGCTCTTGGGGGAGATCAGCCTGTTATCCCCGGAGTACCTTTTATCCTTTGAGCGATGGCCCTTCCATGCGGAACCACCGGATCACTATGCTCTACTTTCGTACCTGATCGACCTGTATGTCTCTCAGTCAAGCTCCCTTATGCCATTGCACTCTACGCACGGTTACCAAGCGTGCTGAGGGAACCTTTAGAAGCCTCCGTTACTCTTTTGGAGGCGACCACCCCAGTCAAACTACCCACCACGCACTGTTCTCATTACTGAGTTAGGCTCTAGATAAGCAAAGGGTGGTATTTCAAGGACGACTCCACAACGCCTAGCGACGCCGCTTCAAAGTCTCCCACCTATCCTACACATTACTTATCCAAAGTCAATACGAAGCTATAGTAAAGGTTCACGGGGTCTTTTCGTCCCGCTGCGGGTAATCGGCATCTTCACCGATACTACAATTTCACCGAGCTCATGGCTGAGACAGTATCCAGATCGTTGCACCATTCGTGCAGGTCGGAACTTACCCGACAAGGAATTTCGCTACCTTAGGACCGTTATAGTTACGGCCGCCGTTTACTGGGGCTTCATTTGATTGCTTCGCCGAAGCTAACAACTCCACTTAACCTTCCAGCACCGGGCAGGTGTCAGGCCTTATACATCATCTTTCAATTTAGCAAAGCCCTGTGTTTTTGATAAACAGTCGCCTGGATCTTTTCACTGCGGCCCTACCGGAGTAGGGCGACTCTTCTCCCGAAGTTACGAGTCTATTTTGCCTAGTTCCTTAGCCATGAATCTCTCGAGCACCTTAGAATTCTCATCCCAACTACCTGTGTCGGTTTACGGTACGGGTTCTTATAATCTGAAGCTTAGAGGTTTTTCTTGGAAGCCTTTAGGCACACTATCCACGCATCCGAAGACTTGTGGTACTATCACACTTTAGCTAGATCTGCGGATTTACCTACAGTTCCAATACCTACATGTTTCAACGAGCTATTCCGTCAGCTCGCGGTGCTTTCATTACTCCGTCACCCCATCGCAATTATAAGAAGTACAGGAATATTAACCTGTTGGCCATCGACTACTCCCTTCGGATTCGCCTTAGGTCCCGACTAACCCTCAGCTGATTAGCATCGCTGAGGAAACCTTAGTCTTTCGGTGAGGGGGTTTCTCGCCCCCTTTATCGTTACTTATGCCTACATTTTCTTTTCTATCCGCTCCAGCATACCTCACAGTACACCTTCTGCGCAAATAGAATGCTCCCCTACCACTTTTAAAAGTCCATAGCTTCGGTAATATGTTTATGCCCGATTATTATCCATGCTCGACCGCTCGACTAGTGAGCTGTTACGCACTCTTTAAATGAATGGCTGCTTCCAAGCCAACATCCTAGCTGTCTGGGCAGTCAAACCTCGTTTTTTCAACTTAACATATATTTGGGGACCTTAGCTGATGGTCTGGGTTCTTTCCCTCTCGGACATGGACCTTAGCACCCATGCCCTCACTGCTGAGAAACATTTTATAGCATTCGGAGTTTGTCAGGAATTGGTAGGCGGTGAAGCCCCCGCATCCAATCAGTAGCTCTACCTCTATAAAACTTTGTCTCAACGCTGCACCTAAATGCATTTCGGGGAGTACGAGCTATTTCCGAGTTTGATTGGCCTTTCACCCCTACCCACAGGTCATCCAAAGACTTTTCAACGTCAACTGGTTCGGTCCTCCACT
>NZ_CAZEQR010000043.1:0-2276 GCF_964513795.1 Tenacibaculum sediminilitoris
ATTAGATTTTATACAAGTTAAGTTTGCATCAAAAGCAGATAATATGACCTATAAAGTTGTAAACACTATTGGTAGAGTAATGAAGTCAGGTCGTTTAGACACTTCAAGTATAGATGTTTCAAAACTACATACAGGTATATATATTTTAGAAGTTAATGATGGCCAAAAGCTATTAACAACTAAAGTATTTAAGAAATAATTCTTATTAAAAAAGCCTGAGCTTATTTTCTCAGGCTTTTAATTTTATTAATCAATTAAAAAGCCTTCAAAAATGAAAAACAAGTATTTTAAAAGTCTTGTAATTACTGGTGCGCTAATTGGACTAGGTTTCCAAGCACAGGTACAAGCACAAACTCAACAAGAGCTTGAAAAAATTCGTGGTGGTTACGATTTAAATAAGCTTGAAGTCTTAAGAAAAAATTTGGAAAGCAAAACTTCAAGTGAAAAACAAGAAGCGCTAGTATTAGCAAAAAAAAATGGATGGAAAACTCAAATCCAAAATAAGGATGGGAGTTTTATGGAGCTTCAAAGAGTAGTAGATGGAAAGCCAATTTACTATACCACCTTTAATGTTGATGCAGCTAAGTCAACAAGAACAAATCACTTAAATTCTGGAGGTTCACTAGGCTTAAACTTAATGGGGCAAGGGATGACTGCATATGTTTGGGATGCTGGTATTGCAAGGGCATCTCACCAAGAGTATGATGGAGCAGGAGGATCAAATCGTTTTTCTGTATTTGATGGTAGTTCTTCTTTACACTACCATGCAGCTCACGTTATAGGTACGATTATGGCATCTGGAGTTAAAGCAGATGCTAAAGGTATGGCACCTCACTCAAAAGTAAAAGGTAGTGATTGGAATAGTGATAAACCTGAAGCTACAGCAGCAGCAGCTAATGGAATGTTGATTTCTAACCACTCATACGGTTATCCGTTTAGAGATGATCAGTCTGGGCAAGTTCAATTACCTCAATATTTTTTTGGAGGATACATTAACGAATCTCGCAATTGGGATGAAATTATGTTTAATGCACCGAATTACTTAATGGTAGTGGCTGCAGGAAACGATGGTAATGATAATACAGCAAATAATGACCCTACTGGTGGTTATGGTTGGGATAAATTAACAGGACACGCTACCGCTAAGAACAATTTAGTTGTAGCAAATGCTCTAGACGCAAATATTGATGCAAATGGAAACTTAGTATCAGTATCAATTAATAGTACAAGTAGTGAAGGGCCAACAGATGATTTTAGAATTAAGCCTGATATTACTGGAAATGGTACTGGAGTATATTCTACTTATTCGAATAGTGATACAGCATATAACTCAATTACTGGAACATCAATGGCGTCTCCAAATGTAACAGGGTCTTTATTATTACTACAACAACACTATAAAAACTTAAATAGTGGTAACGTAATGAGAGCGGCAACGTTAAAAGGAATTGCATTACACACTGCTGATGATGCTGGAGCCTCAGGTCCTGACGCTGTTTTTGGTTGGGGTTTACTTAACGCAAAAAGAGCAGCACAAGCAATTACGAAAAAAGGGAATGAATCAAAAATAGAAGAACTGACGTTAACGTCTGGTCAAACATATACAATTACAGTTGATTCAGATGGAACTAGTCCTTTATTAGCTTCAATTTCTTGGACAGATAGACCAGGTACTGCAAATAGTACTGTTAACTCAACAACACCTGTATTGGTTAATGATTTAGATTTAAGAGTTTCAAAGAATGGAACTACATATTTACCGTATAAATTGACTACGCCAACAACTAGTGCAAAGCAAGATAATAACGTAGATCCTTTTGAAAGAGTAGATGTTTCTGGAGCTTCAGGAACATATACTATTACGGTAACTCATAAAGGAACATTAACTGGCGGGAGTCAAAAATATACATTAATTGTTACAGGTATTACAGGAACACCTGTAGCTTGTACAGCAACCGTACCAACAGGAGTTTCTACAACAGGAGTAACATCAACAGGAGCAGTAGTATCATGGAGTTCAGTTTCAGGAGCAACGTATGATGTAAGATACCGTCAAGTAGGAACATTTTCATGGACAACGAATTCGGTTTCAGAAACTTCAACATCATTAAGCGGATTATCAGCATCTACTCAATACGAAGTGCAAGTTCGTAGTAAATGTTCTTCAACAAACTCAAATTATAGTGCTTCTGTAAACTTTACAACACCATCAGTAACCATTTCATATTGTACTTCAAGTGGAAACACTGTTTATGAAACAGGAATAACAAAAGTGG